>NZ_JBFTND010000105.1:0-38686 GCF_056397305.1 Cupriavidus sp. 05N40 | reverse complement strand
GCCAACGTCAATGTCAACGTCAACCAGAACATCCTCCAGCTGCAGAGCGTCAACGTGAACACGCTCAACAACGTCGGCGTGATCGGCTCCGGCCTCGGGCTGGCGATCGATGTCAATCCTTCGCAATGGGCTGCCACCCACGCCAAGGTGTGAACGGCATGCGCCCCGGCACTGTGGCAACCCCGAGGGTTCCACGGCCGGCGCGGGTGTGAAGGCACCATAACGCCGGCGTCGATGCGGGCCCCTCTCTGCACCAGCGGGCCGCTAGCGGGGTCATCGGCGCGAAATCTGGCGGTGGCCGCTCCGCACTCGGCTTGCCCTCAGGCTCTTCGGCCATGAGGGATCCTTTGCGCCAGTAGTGAGCACAGGCTCACGATTCTGCACTCACCGGAAGCGTCCAAGCGCGCAATCCCGGAACTGCTCGGCAAGAGCGCCGACGACTGACGTCGTCCTGCCAGGCGCTGCCAGCTGAACTCCTGCGGCACCCTGCATGCCATCGAGAAGCGTGTCCGTCTGATCGAAACGTCGATCGGGTCGTGAAGCAATCCGCACTATGCAAGAAGATCGCGGACGCGCCCGGCATCGGTCCGATCACCGCCACCGCCACCGCCGTGGTCGCCGCGATCGGCGACGGCAGACCGTTTCGACATCACGAACAAGGCGCTTGCAGAAGGCGTCGGGTCCATACAAGTCCGGATGCAGCGTTTCCTTAATTACCAAAAGTTATCAAAAAAATGATTCGAATGCATTGGACAAATAAATATCAATTCAATATTATCAAGTAAATATATATAAGCCGCACCGATGATTATCGATAAATATTTCCGTGCGCGGCAATAATCTCCCTCTCCCGGCATTATCGTATTTATGCTTTATTTTAATTCGTTTCATTTTTTGAAAGAAGGAGGGCAGGGGGAAATGGCCAACAGAGTGAGAGCAGTGCAACTTGATCGGACACTGCGTGGCGCGTTAGCTATCGCCGGCTCGGCGCTGGTCGTTGCCGCTTGCGGCGGCGACGATAATAGCCCGCCGGCAGCGGCGGTTTCCCAGGCGCCGCCGCTGGCGGTGACGACAGCGGAGGGCCCTGTGATTGGCACCGCCGCTAACGGTACCGTGTCCTTCAAAGGCATCCCCTACGCCGACCCGCCGGTGGGGCCGCTACGCTGGGCACCGACCAGACCGGCAACGGCGCGATCCGCGCCCCTGGATGCGTCAGCGTTCGGCGCTGCCTGCCCACAGCCTGCCACCGGCGGTGAAAAGGTGACAAGTGAAAACTGTCTGTTCTTGAACGTGTGGAAGCCGCAGAGCGCGGCGTCGGGCAGCAAGCTTCCGGTGGTCGTGTACATACACGGCGGTGCGTTCACACTTGGATCGGGTGGCGGCGACATGAGTCGACTGGCATCAAAAGGCGTCGTCGGCGTGAGTCTCAACTACCGGCTAGGCGCCCTGGGATACCTTGCCAACGCGGCATTGCGGTCGTCAAACCGCGACGGCAGCCTCGGAAATTTTGCATTGATGGACCAGATGGCCGCCCTGGCCTGGGTTCAGCGCAATATCGCCGCATTTGGCGGAGACCCAACGAACGTTACGATCTGGGGCACTTCCGCCGGAGCCACCCAGAGCTTTTCGCTACTTCAGTCCCCGAAGGCAAAAGGCTTGTTCCAACGCGCCATCATGCAGAGCGGCGGTGCGTCCGAGTACTCCAATCCATCGCAGGCATCCGCATTGGCTGTCGGCGATGCGGCAGTGGCAGCGCTCGGTTGCGACAAGGCCGCCGATGTCGTGGCTTGCCTGCGAGCGCTGCCGGTATCTGCATTGCTCAATGAGACCGGCCGGAAATGGCGGCCGACGGTGGATGCCCAAATCGTTACGCAAGTCCCCGCGCAGGCATTTGCGACCGGCAACTTCAACCAGGTTCCCGTCATGACCGGAGGCGTCTACGACGAAGGCACGCTGTTTGTAGACCCAGCCCTGCCGGCGGCCGCCTACCTTCCATACCTCCACGGCCTGGCGCCGGCTGGCTTCGATACCACGGCTATCGACGCGGCCTATCCGATCTCCGGGTATGCGGTACCAGCCCAAGGCATCGCCAGGGCGATCGGCGATGCGATGTACGCGTGTGGGAATAGTGCAAGGCGCGACACACTTTCGGCATGGGTGCCGGTTTTTGCCTGGGAGTTCACCGACCCGGCACTCTCGTTTCCCGCTGCACCCACGCAGTTTTACTACGGCACCGCACATGGCATGGATAGCTTCTATCTGTTCGACACGGTGGACCAGCTGGCCACGTACCCATACTTCGACGAGCGCACGGCGCCGCAGGATCCTGACCGCACGAAAGCGCGCCAGGCACTCGCGGCGCAAATGTCCAGCTACATTGTGAACTTCGTGAAGACGGGAGATCCTAACGGCGACGGCACGAACATCCCAGTGCGCTGGCCGAGATTCACCGGCCCGACCGACCGCGCCATGATTGCGTTCTCGTATCCGGTCATCAAGATCACGAACAACGCCTTCGAGACGGCGCACAAGTGTGACACGGTGTGGGGCCCGACGGTATTTCCCTCAATCTACTGACCACGGCGTCATCCTTATCCTCGGCAGTCCGCGCCCGGGCGGCCGAGGCCTTGTACTGTGTCCGATTCCTGCCGGCACAACTCCTCGCAGAAGTCGCGTATGACCGCCGTTGGCGGGGCCTCCGTGCGCCACCGCATGGTGACGAAGACGAATTGCGCGCGCAGCGGAGGGCATCGGGCAACGTTCAACGCCACTAGTTCACCCGCTTGTAGCATGCGTCGGGCAACGCCGAGCACGCCGACAAACAAGGCATCCGTGCGCTTCACAGCTTCGAGCAGGCCCGGGATCTCGTCCGATGTCACATGCAGCCATTTTTGCGGATAAGCATCAGGGCCAAACGCCTCGACGAGGTTACGCGAAAGGTCATCACTGATCGCGGTGGAGATGATCGGGTACTCGCGCAGTTCGTCGAACTCCACCACATCCTTTCCGCTCAGCGGATGCCCCTGTCTGCAGAGAAAACCAGAAGGTATCTCGGCCAATGGAAAGATGTTGAGGTCATCGTGAAGTGGCACGGCACGGGAATTAACCACCAGCGCGTCGATCGACCTTGCCCGCAGTGCCGTGAGCTGATTCGCCACGCTGCCGCCCATTATCTGTACGCGGATGCCCGGGAAGTGATTCAACACATGCTCCAGCAGGGGAGCCGTCAACATCGCGCTGGGCGCCGCGCTCAAGCCCAATTGCACGGTGCCGATCTTGCCCTGACCGAACAGCTTTGCGCTGCGCTTTAGCTCGCGCGCTTCGATGACGATCTTCAAGGCTCGCTCCGCCACTGCCGCGCCGAATGGCGTGAGTTCGTTGCGCTTGCCGATGCGGTCGATCAGGCACTGCCCAAGTTCGCTCTCCAGCATCTGGATGCTTCGGCTTAGTGCAGGCTGAGTCAGATTGAGTTTTTCCGCCGCCCGGCTAAACGAGCCGGTTTCGACGAGGGCAAGGAGATGGTCAAGCTGCTGAAGGTTCATGGGTTGCCGTCTCTGGGCGCCAAAGCATGAGAAAGAATTATCAAAAAAATGATAACAATGCATTGGACCGATAGTCGATAGGTTTCTACCATACTTTTGCGGCTTTGCTAACCTCTCGTACTCAAGACGAACATGAAACTTGCAAGAACCCTTTGGGCCCTGTTCACGCTTGCCTTGGCTGGGCTGGCCCCGGCTTCGGCGCAAGGGCCATATCCAGCACGCCCCATCTCTCTGATGGTGCCGTATCCAGCCGGTGCAGCCAGCGACGTCACGGCTCGCGCGTTGAACGGATTGATCGGCCAGGAGATTGGCGGCCAGGTGATCGTCGAGAACCTGGGCGGGGCCAGCGGAGCCATCGCGGCGAACAAGGTACTCGGAGCGGCAGCCGACGGCTATTACCTGTTCCAGGGTTCACCTAACGAATTGATCCTGGCGGGATTGGCCAACAAAGGAGTCAAGCACAAGCCGGAGGATTTCGAGTTCGTGGCGCCGGTTGCGACCTCGCCATTGATACTGATGGTCAATGCAGGCATCCCGGCCGATACCCTTGACGAGTTCGTTGCGCTCGCCCGGCGCAAGGGCAAGAACACATTGAATTACGGCTCGCCCGGTGCCGGCTCGCTTGTGCACCTGATGACCGAAATGGTCTCCAAGCGCATCGGTGTGCCGATGACTCACGTCCCGTATAAAGGCGGCGTGCCGCTGGTGGCGGACTTGATCGGCGGACAGATCGACTTTGCCATCTTGCCCTATCAGGCCAACTACGAAGGTTTTGTCAAACAGGGCCGCGTGAAGATCATTGGCACATTCTCGAAGCGACCGCTACCGTTGCCCTTCCAGTCGATCCCGACAATCGATAAGAGCCGTGTCCTGGCAGACTTCGACTACGGTATCTGGACCGCGTACCTGGTAAAGAAGGGAACCGATCCCGCCATCGTCGAGCGCCTGAATGCGGCCATTGCCGCGTCGCTGCGCAATCCGGCCGCGCGCGCCGTTCTGGAAGCACAAGGCAAGACTCTCTTCGACCCCATGAGCATTGCCGCCGGCAAGAGGTTTTACGAGGCTGAGATACAGCGCTACCGCGCGATCTTCAAGGCTTCTAGCTACGAACCGGAATAGCCGGCATGCCGTCTGCCAGCCGCAGGAAGCGGCCAGACGGCGACATCCCTTCCCCGTTTTCCCCAGAGCCATGCCCCGGCGTTCCCCGCCGGGATGGATTGCCACGCCTGCTTGCCGAGCGAGACGGGGCATGGTGCACGCCTTCGACCTTACCGGACCACGATTCATGACAGCAGAAGTCATTCAATATCTCGAATCACGCCAGGACAATATTGTCGGCTGGCTAGACGAATTCCTGCGTATTCCCAGTGTGAGCGCCGACCCGGCGTTCGCGCCCCGGATGGAGGAGGCCCGAGCATTTCTGTTGGAGCGCCTGCGGAGCATGGGCCTGGACGATGTGCGTCTGGTGGATGGCGGCGGTGAACCTGCGGTATATGGCTCATGGCTGGGCGCGCCCGGCAAGCCCACCCTCCTGATCTATGGTCACTATGATGTGCAACCCGCCGAACCCATCGCCCTGTGGCGTACACCGCCTTTCGAGCCGACGCTGGATGGCGACCGCCTTTATGCTCGCGGCGCGTCTGACGTCAAGGGGTCGACGACCATTGCTTTGGAAGTCGTTGCCGCATTTCTCGCCGTCAACGGCGCGTGTCCGGTTAACGTCAAGATCTTCCTGGAAGGGGAGGAGGAAACCGGTAGCCCTTCGCTGAGTGCGCTAGCCCAGCGTCACCGGCAACTGCTCTCGGCCGATGCGGTCTTGTCCGCCGACGGCGGTCGCGCCAGCGCGGACTTTCCGACCATCAACACTGGCGCGCGTGGCAACTGCCTGCTCGAGGTCAGCCTGATTACCGCGGACAAGGATCTGCACTCCGGGCGCTACGGCGGCTGCACGCTGAACGCGCTGCATGAGATGGCGCGCCTCGTTGCATCGCTGCACAGGATCGACGGAAGCGTCGCCGTGGAAGGCTTCTATGCTGGTGCGGCGCCGCTCGCGGCGTCACAGCGGGCGGACACTGCTGCTTTGCCCTTCGACGGGGTGGCCTATCTGGGCGATGTCGGCGCTGCGGCGCATGGTGAGCCGGGCTTCAGCATGCGCGAACAGATCACGCTGCGTCCCTGTCTCGATGTCAACGGGCTGTGGGGCGGCTACACGGGCAGCGGCAACAAAACCATCATTCCTTGTCAGGCCAACGCCAAGATGAGCAT
Source organism: Cupriavidus sp. 05N40 (assembly GCF_056397305.1). Lineage (NCBI taxonomy): Bacteria > Pseudomonadati > Pseudomonadota > Betaproteobacteria > Burkholderiales > Burkholderiaceae > Cupriavidus > Cupriavidus sp. 05N40. Next base: position 32,879 of record NZ_JBFTND010000105.1, on the reverse strand, counting down.
CAGGCTGGTGGAGGGGCAGGAATCCGGGCAAGTGCTGCAGGCCGTGCTCGAGCATCTGCAGAGTCATTGTCTTCCGGGAGCAAGACTCGACGTGGTGGCCATGCATGGTGGCAGCCCCGCATCGACCCTCGACGCGGGCCATCCCCTTGTTCTCGCAGCCGACCAGGTGCTGAGCAGCATCAGCGGCATCCGGCCGGTTCGCGTGCGACTCGGCGCCTCGGTTCCCATCACCTCGCTGTTCAAGGAAGTCCTCGGCATCGACACCCTGATGTTCGGCTTCAACCTGCCGGACGAGGATGTCCATGCGCCAAACGAGTTCTTCCGGATCAGCTCGATCGCGCAGGGCCTGAAGGCCTGGACCCTGCTGCTGGCGGCGCTGGGCGAGTTTGCTCCCGCTACCTTTCATGCCGGACTGTCTGCATAGCAGTTGTCTCGACCTTGGGCATTCATTCACTCCAACCCATCTGATTTCCAATATGCCTTCCATTGATATCCACCGCCTCGCCTCGAGGAAAAGCCTCTTCGGCGTTGCAGGCGAGCCCCCTCACGAGAAGGTTCATTTGTTCGCGGACGAGAGCACGGGGCTGCGTGCCATCGTGGCATTGCACAATACTGTTCGGGGCCCCGCGTTCGGCGGCTGCCGTTACTACACTTATGGCTCGGAGGAGCGAGCCCTGGAAGACGCCCTCAGGCTGTCGCGGGGCATGAGCCTGAAGAACGCCATGGCGGACCTGCCCTTCGGCGGCGGGAAGTCGGTGATCCTGCGCACTCCGCAACAGACCAACCGGGCCGAGCTGTTCCAGCTGTTCGGCAGCTTGATCCAGTCGCTGTCGGGTACCTACATTACTGGCGAGGATGTCGGCACCACTGAGGAGGATCTGCTGCAGATCGGGAAGCAGACGTCGTTCGCGGCGGGCATTCCCCGGGCGGGACAGTTTGGGGGAAACCCGTCGCCAAAGACGGCGCTGGGCGTTTTTGCGTCTATTCAGCGCGCCTGGAAGATGATGCATGGCGACGCATCGCTCGATGGCGTCTCCGTGGCGATTCAGGGACTCGGCGCCRTGGGTTGGGTACTGGCTGACTGGCTTCACGGCGCTGGCTGCCGCCTGATCGTTGCTGACGTGGATTCCGCGCGCGCGGCCGCGGCGCACGCCGCGTTCGGCGCGAAGGTCGTTTCACCACAAGAGATCACGGCTCAACCAGTTGACGTGCTGGCGCCTTGCGCACTCGGCGCGACGCTGAACGCCGAAAGTATTCCTGGAATCCAGGCTCAACTGATTGCCGGCGCGGCCAACAATCARCTTGCCACTTCCGACGACGGCGAAGCGCTCCATGAGCGTGGCATTGCCTATTTGCCTGACTTCCTCGTCAATGCGGGCGGTATCGTCAGCTGCGTCCGCGAATACGAGGGCGGCGCGACGGATGCGGCGGTGGATACGGAAGTCCTGCGCATCGCCGATCGTGTGGAAGGCCTGTTCGAACGCGCAAGCAGGACTGAGATGTCGCTTGCCCGAGCGGCGCAAGAGTGGGCGCTAGAGAAGCTGGCACGCTCAGCCTAGACGTCCGGGCGCGAAATTGCGCAATCCACGGCGGGTTGCCATCCGGCCCGCCGTTGGCATCCCGACACCCGCAGTCTCTGAAATCCAAATCAAAAGGGGACCGCGCCGCTATCGAAACGGTCGCGGTGGGGAGCGTCTCGTCTGTCTGAACCGCTCCTTGCCGCCTAACCGCCGCCCGGCATCCCTTCACATCGCGAGCCAATCCATGAAGAAAACCATCATTGCCATTGCTGCTGTCGTCGTCCCAGGCAGCGCGTTCGCCCAGGACAGCGGTATCGTGCTGTACGGGTTGATCGACGTCGGCGTCGAATATGCCAACAGACAACCAGACAACGCAGGAAGCGTGACGCGGATGACGTCCGGCAACCTCGCGGGATCCCGCTGGGGGCTGCGCGGGTCGGAGGATCTCGGGGCAGGCTATAGCGCCATCTTTGTCCTGGAGAGCGGCTTCGACACCGATACCGGCAAGTCCGGACAGAACTCGCGACTGTTCGGGCGGCAGGCATTCGTTGGTCTGCAGAATCCCCTTGGCAAGATCACACTGGGGCGGCAGATCACGCCATTCTTTGAATTCGGTGGCGACTACGACCCTATGCAGTTGGGAACCAAATACTCGCTCATCAGCCAGGACGTCTACTTCGTTTCTCGCTCCGACAACTCGGTCAAGTACGCGGGGACATTTGGCAGCTTCTCCGCGTCCGCGCTTTACAGCTTTGGCGTCGACAGCACGGTCAACGGCGGAAGCGAAGTCCCGGGTGCGCCAAAGATCGGCCGGGAGTACGGCGTTAGAGTGCGTTACGCAAGTGGCCCCTTTTCGATCGGCGCGATATACGACCAGGTGGGCACGGGAACATTGGCCGCCAGTCCAGACGCCAGGATCCGGCGCGCGGCAGTGGCGGCATCCTTCGATATCGGCCCTGCTCACACGTTCGCCGGCTACCGGCGGGCGAAGGCATACGACGGTGGAATCGTCACAGGGGCCCTGGCTGGCGCCGGCAACCAGGCATCCAACCTCTACTGGGCCGGGCTTAGATACGACTTGTCGGCGGCGCTGAGCCTGACAGGTGCAGCCTATTATCAGGACTTCAAGAACACCAATGCGGACCCTTGGCTGTTCTCGCTGCTGCTGGACTACTCGCTGTCCAAGCGCACCGACATCTTTACCGCGGTGGGCTATACGCTGAACCGCCATGGTTCCAACCTCGGACTGAGCAATGGCTCTTCCGGATTTGGGCAGACCACCGCTGGCGCCAATCAGTTCGGCGTCACCACGGGCATYAGGCATCGGTTCTGAGCGTGCTCACCTGGCGTCGGCGGCGGCCCAATCTACGCAAGTGGCTTTCCGTCAGCCCTGATCCCCACCGCCCACTGGCACGACCGTTCCTGTCATGTAAGAGGCCTCCTCGGATGCCAGGAACAGAATGGCGCGCACCTGCTCGTCGATCGTGCCATAGCGCTGCATCAGGCTGCTGGCTTTGGTCTGATCGACGATGGCCTGGTACCAGCTGGCTTCCTGCTCGCTCTGCGCTGAGGTATTGCGCGGTATCTTGCGCGGCGGCGCCTCGGTCCCCCCAGTCGCCACGGCGTTGACGCGTATCCCTTCGTGCGCATGCTCGAAGGCGAGGCTGGCCGTCAGTGCGTTGACGCCGCCCTTGGCCGCCGCGTAGGGAACGCGGTGGATGCTGCGCGTGGCGATCGACGACACGTTGACRATGACACCCTGGCGCCGCGCCACCATGCCGGGCAGCACCGCCCGGCAGCACCACAGCGTCGGGAACAAAGAGCGCCGGATCTCGGCTTCGATCTGGTCTTCTTCATAAGCCTGGAAGGGCTTTGCCCAGATCGTGCCGCCCACGTTGTTGACGAGAATGTCGATGTGGCCGAACGCTGCATCCGCGGCCTTCACCATCTGCACGGCGCCGGCGTAGCTCTCCAGATCGGCGTGCACGGCAATGGCCTGTCCGCCGGCTGCCGTGATCTGCGCCGCGACTTCATCGACCAGCGCCGAGCGGTCGACCAGCGCGACCCACGCGCCCTCGGCGGCGGCAGCCAGCGCCACCCCGCGGCCGATGCCTTGCGCGGCGCCGGTCACGACCATCGATTTACCTGCGAAACGTGTAGCCGTTCTCATATTGTCTTGCTCCTCGCTCATGCCGCGTTGCTGGCCGAGAACTTCTCGTAGTAGAAGCCGGCAGGCGTGATGCCGCTTTGCTGCAGCCACCCACGCACAGCCTCCACCATCGCAACGGGACCGCACAGGTAGATGTCGACATCGCCACCGTTGAGCCATTCCGGTTCCACATGGGCGGTGACATAGCCCTTGCGTGCATGGCCGCTGGCGGGGTCAGCCACGCAGGTCCGGTATTCGAGGCCGGGCAAGGCGGCCTGCGCGGCATCGATGCGCGACAGCGCCACCAGGTCAATGTCGTTTGTGACACCGTAGACCATGCGCACGGGATGCGCACAGCCGCGCGTGGCCAGGGCATCGAACATCGACAGGAAGGGGGCGATGCCGGTGCCGCCAGCCAGGAACAACACCGGCCGCGCCACCTCGCGCAGGTAGAAGCTGCCGTAGGGACCCGAGAATGCCACGCGCTCGCCGGATTTTGCCTGGCTGGTCAGCCAGGTGCTCATCTGTCCTTTCGGCACGTTGCGCACCACGAAGCCGGTGCGCGCGCTGCCGGGCGCGGAGCTGAAGGAGTATGAGCGCGTCTGGCTGGTGCCCGGGATCTCGACGTTGACATACTGGCCAGGCAGGAAGTCCAGGCCGCCGGCATCGTCCAGGTCGATGGCGAAGCCAATGGTCGACTCGGAGAGCTGTTCCAGCTCGGCCAGCGTCCCCTGGTAGGTGGCGACACCGGTCTTGCACGCGGCCGACGATGCGGGCACGCGGATCACGCAGTCCGAGCGGGGCCGGGTCTGACAGGCCAGCACGTAGCCGCCCGCGGCCTCCTCTGCGGTCAGCGCATCTTCGATATAACTCGATTCCGGCAAGTCATAGCTGCCCGACTCGCACAGGCCGCGGCAGGTGCCGCAGGCACCGTCGCGGCAGTCCAGCGGGATATTGATCTGTTGCCGGTAGGCGGCGTCGGACAGGGTTTCGTTCTCGCCACAGGTGATGAACCGGGTGACGCCGTCCTCGAATTGCAGGGCGATGGTATGTTCCATAGCGCGTTTCTCCAGCCTGGATCAGATGTGATAAATGTCGATGACCTGGTTGATGTAGTCGTTCTTGAGCACGACGTACTTGTCCAGGATGCGCGGCTGCCCGTCGGAGAGATCGAGCGTGTAGCGCGACATGCCGAAGTAGCTGTAGGTGGTCTGGTAGCGATGGCTGAGGGTGTGCCAGTTGAAGCGCACGGTGCACGTGTCGCCCTCTGCCCCGAGCACTTCCACGTTGCTCAGGTTGTGACTGGTGCGCGTGTCCGGAATGGTGGCGCTGGAGCGCTCCGTCTTGATGCGAAACACGCGATCTTCCAGGCCCTGGCGGGTCGGGTAATAGATCAGCGAGATCTCACGCTGCGGGTCGGTGATGAGCTCGCCGTCGTCATCCCAGCATGGCATCCAGAAGGTTGCTTCGGGGTGGTAGCAGGCGAGCCATGCATCCCACTCTTCGTCGTCCAGCAGCCGTGCCTCGCGGTACAGGAAGGACTGGATGGCTGCAAGGTCGACTGGCTTGTCGAGGGTGGTCCCGGCGGTGCTCATGCTGCGCTCCCTGCGGCGGCGTTGTCGAGGTCAGTGGCCGCCGTGGTATCGATGGCGTCGTTCGCGGATGCGCCGAGCTCCTCGGCCACGGCTTTCCTCATCACGTCCAGCCAGTAGCGGTGCTGCACCGTGTACAGGCCCTCGTCCTCGGTCCGCACGCCGCTCATCACCGGCTTGAGCCCGATGCGCTGCGCGGCCTCGTCGGCACCGTCAATCCAGTGCTTCGCGCCGCGGCACATGTCGTTCCAGGCCAGGGCCTGGCCGGCGTAGCCCTGCTGGCAGGCCCGGAATTCCTCGAGGTCGTCCGGCGTGGCCATGCCGCTGACGTTGAAGAAGTCCTCGTACTGGCGGATGCGGCGCGCGCGCGCCTCGTCGGATTCGCCCTTCGGCGCGATGCAGTAGATGGTGACCTCGGTCTTGTCGACGGACAGCGGGCGCAGCAGGCGGATCTGCGAGCCGAACTGGTCCATCAGGTAGACGTTGGGATAGAGGCACAGGTTGCGCGAATTCTGGATCATCCAGTCCGCGGCTTCCGCGCCGCAACGCTCGGCAAATTCCTCGCGCCGGCTGAAGTTGGGACGGTCCTCCGGATTGGCCCAGCGCGTCCACAGCAGCATATGGCCGTGGTCGAAGGCGTAGAAGCCGCCGCCCTGCTGGCCCCACTTGCCGGCGTCCATGGCGCGGATCTTGTCTTCCTGCGCGGTCTTCTGCTTGCGGTGGTTGGTGGTCGCGGCGTAGTTCCAGTGCACCGCCGACACGTGGTAGCCGTCGGCGCCGTTCTCGGCCTGCAGCTTCCAGTTGCCTTCGAAGGTGTAGGTGGAGGAGCCGCGCAGCACCTCGAGCCCGTCGGCGGACTGGTCGACGATCATGTCGATGATGCGGGCCGCTTCGCCGAGGAATTCCTTGAGCGGAGGCACATCCGCGTTCAGGCTGCCGAACAGGAAGCCGCGGTAATTCTCGAAGCGCGCCAGCTTCTTCAGGTCGTGCGAGCCTTCCTTGTTGAAGCAGTCGGGATAGCCGGCATTCTCGGGGTCCTTCACCTTCAGCAGCTTGCCGCTGTTGTTGAAGGTCCAGCCGTGGAACGGGCAGGTATAGGTGGCCTTGTTGCCGCGCTTGTGGCGGCACAGCATGGCGCCGCGGTGGCTGCAGGCGTTGATGAATGCGTTCAGCTCGCCCTGGCGATTGCGCGCGATCACCACCGGCTGGCGGCCGATATGGGTGGTGTAGTAGTCGTTGTTGTTGGGGACCTGGCTTTCGTGGGCCAGGTAGATCCAGTTGCCCTCGAAGATGTGCTTCATCTCGAGTTCGAACAGGTCTTCGTCGGTGAAGGCCTGGCGGTGCAGGCGGTAGTCGCCGCTGGCCTTGTCTTCGACCAGGAAGGCATCGAGGTCGAGGCGCTTTGCGCTGGGGCGAACGGGGGCCTTGCCCTCCGGATAGATGGGGATCATGGAGTTGTCTCCTGCCGATGACTTGTCTTCGGGGCGGTGCCGCGCATGCCGCTGCCGCCTGGGATGGATCTGCCGGCCCGCGGGGCGGGCGGTACTACGGAAAATCAGGCGGCGGCGCGCTGGCGCTCCACCTCGGCGGCGGGGGCGCCATCCTGCTCCGGCAGCAGCCGGAAATCGAAGTCGATCGATGCGAACGGCTTGTCGACGCCATGCTTGTCAAGCGCGGCGGCGTCGGTGACGCGGGTCACCGCGGGGACCAGCCCCTCGCGGCTGGCGAAGGCGAAGTCGTCCCAGAGGTATTCATCGCCGTCGATGTTGATCTGCGTGGTCAACTTGCGATAACCATCCGCCGACACAAAGAAGTGGATGTGGGCCGGGCGCTGGCCGTGGCGCGCGAGCTGGTCCAGCAGGCGCTGCGTGGTGCCCTCCGGCGGGCACCCGTAGCCCTTCGGCACGTTGCTGCGGAACTGGTAGCGGCCATTGGCATCGCTCACGATGGTGCGGCGCAGGTTGAAGTGCGACTGGGTCTTGTCGAAGAACGAGTAGTTGCCCATCAGGTTGGCGTGCCATACCTCGACGCTGGCCCCGGGCAGCGGCTTGCCGTCGGCGCCGTACACCGTACCCTGCATGAACAGGACCTCGCCCTTGCCGTCGTCGCTGCCGTCGTCGAGGCGGGCGAAACCGGTGCTCTTTGGCGCGCCGGCCACGTAGAGCGGGCCTTCGATGGTGCGCGGCGTGCCGCCGGTCAGGCCGGCGCGGGCTTCCGCCTCGTCGGCGCGGATGTCGAGGAAGCGTTCCAGCCCCAGGCCGGCGGCAAGCAGGCCCAGTTCCTGGCTGGCACCCGCCTCGGCAAAGTACTCGATGCCCTTCCACACTTCGCTCGCGCTCAGGTCGAGGTCCTCGATCGCCTTGAACAGGTCCGCGACCAGGCGAACGACCACCTGCTGCACGCGCGGATCGGGCGTGCCTTGCGTGCCGGTCGTGACGATAAAGCTGGTGACCAGGGCATCGATTTCCGAGTGGGTCATGAGAGTCTCCATAATTGTGGTGGGGTTCCGGTCCATGCTTTACGGGTATCAAGCTTGTTTTCCGGGCACGGATGAAGCATAGTCAACGGGGGTTTTTGCAGTCCAACACTGATTTAGTATCTGTTTTATACCCGGGAGGTATAGTTTTGGAATTGCGGCATCTGCGTTACTTTGTCGCCGTGGCGGAGGAACGGAACTTCACTCGCGCGGCCGACCGGCTGCATATGGCACAGCCACCCCTGTCGCGCCAGATCCAGCAACTGGAGGACGACCTGGGTGTGCAACTGTTCGAGCGCCACTCGCGTCCACTGAAGCTGACCGACACCGGGCGCTACTTCTATACCCACGCGCTGCAGCTGCTGGCCCAGACCGCGGAACTGCAGGCGATGACCAAGCGGGTGGGCAAGATCGAGCACAAGATGTCGGTCGGCTTTGTCGGCTCCACGCTGTACGGGATGCTGCCGCGTATCATCCGGCGCTTCCGGCAGACGCACGCCGAGCTGGAACTGAGCCTGCACGAGATGTCGACCATGGACCAGATCAAGGCGCTCAAGGAGGGACGCATCGACGTGGGCTTCGGGCGTATCCGGCATGAGGACCCATCGGTGCGGCGCGTGGTGCTGCGAGAGGAACGCATGATCGTGGCGCTGCCGGTCGGGCATCCGCTGGCTGACGCCAAGTCCCGGCTCGCGCTGCACGACCTGGTGGGTGAGCCGCTCATCATCTTTCCCAAGGCGCCGCGCCCCAGCTTTGCCGACCAGGTGCTGGCCGCCTTCCATGACCGCGCCCTGAAGCCACGGCGCCTGCACGAAGTGCGCGAGCTGCAGATCGCGCTCGGCCTGGTGGCGATGGGCGAAGGCATCTCGGTGGTGCCCAGCAGCGTGTACGGGCTCAAGCGGGACGACGTGACCTACAAGGAGCTGGACGATCCCAAGCTGGTGTCTCCCATCATCATGAGCACACGGATGCTCGACGAGTCGGCGGACCTGCTCTCGCTGCGGGACATGATCTACCAACTCTACGAGGAAGAAGGCATGGCCTACCTGTCGCCGCAGAARCCATGAAGCACAATTGGCGCTTCATACTCCTCAGGTATGAAATCAGACGCCAACGGTGTTGGACGCCCAAAAAATAGCCCTACATACTTCGTGCAACATTCAACTGCACCAGGAAGGTATGAAAGTGGCGACTCAATCCAGCTCCATAGGCATCGAATCGATCGAGGCCATCCTGGTCGATCTGCCGACCATCCGGCCGCACCAGCTCGCCATGGCGACGATGCAACGGCAGACCCTCGTGATCGTCCGCCTGCGCTGCGCCGATGGCGTGGAAGGCATTGGCGAGGCCACTACCATCGGCGGCCTGTCGTATGGCGACGAAAGCCCGGAGGGCATCAAGCTGACCATCGACGCCTACCTGGCCCCGGCGCTGCTCGGCCACGACGCCACCAACATACACGCCGCCATGGCGCGGCTGAACAAGGTGGCGCGCGGCAACCGCTTCGCCAAGTCGGCGCTGGAAACCGCRCTGCTCGATGCGCAGGGCAAGCGTCTCGGCGTGCCGCTGTCGACACTGCTGGGCGGCGTCGTGCGCGACACGCTGCCGGCGCTGTGGACACTGGCCAGTGGCGATACCTCCCGCGACATCGACGAGGCCGAGCGATTGCTGGGCGAGCGCCGCCACAACACCTTCAAGCTCAAGATCGGCCGGCGCAGTGTGCGTGACGACGTGGCGCATGTCTCCGCGATCAAGCGCGCGCTGGGCGAGCGGGCGCGCGTCACCGTGGACGTCAACCAGGCCTGGAACGAAGCGGATGCCGCCACCGGCATCGCCATGCTGGAAGCCGCCGGGATCGACCTGGTCGAACAGCCCATCGCGCGCGAGCAGCGCCCCGCGCTGGCCCGGCTGGCAGCCCGTTTCGTGGTGCCCATCATGGCCGACGAGGCCGTGTGCGGCCCCGAGGACGCGATGGAGCTGGCCCGCCTCGGTGCCGCAGACGTGTTTGCACTAAAGATCGCCAAGTCCGGTGGCATCTTCGGCATGCTGCGCACCGCCGCGGTTGGCGATGCCGCCGGCATCGCCCTCTACGGCGGCACCATGCTGGAAGGCAGCGTCGGCACCATCGCCGCCGCTCACGCCTTCGCCACGCTGCCGCAACTGGCGTGGGGCACGGAACTGTTCGGCCCGCTCCTGCTGAAGGACGACATCGTAGTGGAACGCCCGGTGTACCGGGACTTCGCGCTGCACCTGCCGCAAGGGCCGGGGCTCGGGGTCGCGCTGGATGAGGACAAGCTGGCCCACTACCGGCGGGACCGCACATGAGCATCGCGGATCGCAACGGGCTTCGCCTCTACTATGAGCTTCACGGGCCGCAAGGCGCGCCGGTGCTGGTCATGTCCAACTCGCTGGGCACCACCCTGTCGATGTGGGATCCCCAGATGCCAGCGCTGCTGGAGCACTTCCGCGTGCTGCGCTACGACACGCGCGGCCATGGCGCATCCGGCGTGCCGAGCGCGCCGTTCGGCATGGACGAGTTGGGTGGCGACGTGCTGGCGGTGATGGACCACGCCGGCGTGGGGCAGGCGCATTTCTGCGGCCTGTCGATGGGAGGCATGACCGGCATCTGGCTGGCACGCCATCATCCCGAACGCTTTGGCCGATTCGTACTGGCGAATACCGCGGCGCTGATCGGGCCGCCATCCGGCTGGAACACACGCATCGATCACGTGCGAAGCCACGGCATGTCGATGGTCGCCGAGGGCGTGCTGGCCCGCTGGTTCACGCCGGCCACGCTGGCAGGCGATCCGGCGCGCCTCGCCCCCGTGCTCGCCATGCTTGCCGCCACGGATCCCGACGGCTATATCGGCAACTGTGCCGCGGTGCGCGATGCCGACCTGCGCAGCCTGTTGCCAGGCATCCTGTCGCACGTGCTGGTGATCGCAGGCGTGCAGGATGCCGCCACGACGCCGGAACAGGGCAGCGAACTCGCGCGGGGCATTGCCGAGGCCGAATACCTCGTGCTCAATGCCGCGCATCTGTCCAACTGGGAGCAGCCCGCGGCATTCTCGCGTGCGGTGATACGCTTCCTTTCGAGGGCATGATGCCCTATACCACCTCAGGAGCCGACATGACCCAGCCCTGCATTATCTCCGTCGCCATCACCGGCTCCTTGCCGCGCAAGCGGGACAACCCTGCCGTGCCGATCACCGTCAGCGAACAGGTCGAGTCCACCCAGGCCGCGTTCGAAGCGGGCGCCACGCTCGTCCACCTGCACGTGCGCAATGACGACGAGACGCCATCCTCGGAGCCGGACCGCTTTGCCCTCGTACTCGAGGGAATCCGCAAGCATGCGCCCGGCATCATCACGCAAGTCTCGACCGGTGGCCGCTCCGGGGCGGGAAAGGAGCGCGGCGGGATGCTGTCGCTGCGGCCGGACATGGCGTCGCTTGCCACGGGATCAGTCAATTTCCCGACTCGCGTCTATGACAATCCGCCAGACCTCGTGGATTGGCTTGCCGCCGAAATGAAGGCCTACGCCATCAAGCCCGAGATAGAGGCCTTCGATCTGTCGATGATCTTCCAGGCGGTCGCCATGCAACAGGCGGGCAAGATCGACGGCGCACTGCATATTCAGTTTGTGATGGGCATCAAGAATGCGATGCCGGTCGATCGGGAAGTGCTCGCCTTCTACGTGCAGACCCTGCGGCGCCTGGCGCCCGATGCTACCTGGACCGGCGCGGGCATCGGCCGGGACCAGTTGACGATGGCGCGCTGGTCGCTCGAACTCGGCGGCCATTGTCGCACCGGCCTGGAGGACAACGTCCGGCTCGACAAGGATACCCTTGCCCCGTCCAATGCCGCGCTGGTCGGCCAGGTAGCGGCCTTGTGCAAGGAGCATGGGCGCCCCGTGGCGACGGTGGCGCAGGCGCGGGCGCTCCTGGGGTTGCCCTCGGCCGCGAATTGAAGCGGATCGGGAGCAGAGAAAGACGCAGGCGACGCGGATCTCATCGCCTATTCGTCATGGCCTTCGTCTCGACGACGAGCAGCCGGAAACGCCGGCTGGCTCTCGTCTCCTTGGGTTCGGCAAGCCGGAGCTTGTTCCTTTTGAGCCGGACCAGCGTCAAATCGGTCACACGCAGGTTGTCCCGACCTATCGATCATTTCGCAGTCGGCCAATGCCGAAGGCCGCCCCCTCCCTTCCGTTGCTCAATCAGCTGAGATCGATTCCAACGCCTCGCCTCGCGTTTCAATGCCAAAGCGATAAACGATGAATGCAGCCGTCAGGAAACAGGCGGCGCCCAGCGCAAAGACGCCGGCCTGGCCTGCCAGCGGCAGGATAAGTCCGACCATGGTTGGCCCCAACAGCGAACCGAATCGGCCAACCGTGGAGGCCATGCCGCAGCCAGTAGCGCGGGCGCGGGTCGGATAAAGCTCTGGCGTATAGGTGTACAGCACGGCCCACATGCCGAACATGAAAAACTGCATCATTCCGCCCGACAGGAAGAGTGCGACAGGCTCCGAATTCATACCCGCGACGCGGCCATACAGAAAAGCCATCACCGCGCCGCCCACGAGCGTGATCACGCATGCCGGCTTACGGCCCCAATGCTCGATGGCCCAGGCGGCGCACAGAAATCCCGGGATGCCGCCGACGGAGATATACACGGTGTATAGCACCGACTTGGTCACGCCCATGCCGGTCTGCTGTAACAGCGCCCCAATCCAGGTGTTGAGCCCATAGAAGCCAAGCAGCGCAAAGAACCACAGGCCCCACACAGTCAGGGTTCGGTTTCGATATTCCGGCGACCACAGTACCTTCACGCCGAATATCTCGGCTTCGGGGACGACAGCGGTGGCTGCGGCCTCGGGCAGCGATGTCAGTTTCATCCGTCGCTTCACCGTCTCTTCGATGTGATCAACCACGCGAGAGGCTTCCTCGTGCCTGCCTTTGGATTCGAGCCAGCGTGGGGACTCCGGCACGTAGCGCCGCACCACGAAGAGAAACAGTGCCGGCACCGCGCCGAGCAGGAACATGGTGCGCCAGTTGTACGCCGAGAGCACGTGGTATGACAGGAGCCCCGCGCAGATGAAAGCGATGGGCCAGTTTCCGTCCATTAGCGCCAAGTATTTGCCGCGCTGGCGAGCGGGGATGAATTCGGACAAAAGCGTTTGTGCGAGCGGCAGTTCCATACCCATCCCCAGACCCAGCAACAGGCGATAGATGCCAAGCGTCACGGGGTCACTGGCGGTGGAGCAGAGAAAGCTGCCCAAGCCCCACACGATCATGCTTACCTGAAACACCGGCTTGCGTCCGAAGCGATCGGCAAGCATACCGGAACTGAGCGCGCCGACAGCCATGCCAACAAAGCTCGCGCTGCCCAGCATCCCAGCTTGCGCACTGGTCAACGCGAACTCGGTGCGAATCGAGCCGAGCAAATACGTCATCATCGCCAAGTCAAGGTTGTCAAAGAAGAACGCCAGTGCGATCACCATGAAGAGGAAGCGGTGGTAGCCGCATACGGGTAGTCGCTCCAGTCGGTCACTGATGCGGACCCGCATCAGCTCTGTAGAGGTCACTTTCATCTTGTCTCCTGTCTTGTATTGGCCGGGGAATTTAGGGGCCGGCTCGTGCAACTTCGCCGGTTGGCATGTAATGTCGCGCGGCCCTGGCTGCGTAGCCCGCTCCGGGATGCCAAAGCATGTCGCCGGGGCGCCAACCCGAGCGGCGGACGGCACCGRCCTCAACAGGCTGTAGCGGCGCGCTCGGTACACAGACGCAATCGGAGCAGCAGGAGGAAGGCGAATCGGAAAGGCGCGCGCCGGCACACGCTTTCACGTATGCCGGCGGCAGGGCGGCTCGCTGGAGGAGCCAAGGGGTGCGGGTCAGCGGGTCGCGAAGCGCAGGGGATCAAACGCATCTTCCGGCAGCGCCGACAGGGAGGCACCGGCGGGAAATGGATAGCGCAGGTATGGCGCACGCGGCTGACCGGGCGGTGAATACTGCCCGTCGGCGAGGATCCGCTTCTTGGCCGTCAGCGACTGAATCTCGCACCGGTATGCCACGATCTGGTTCGCCGCGCCGTCCTCGATCGGCGTGTAGTCCTTCTCGGGTCGGAACTTGTCCAGCGCCACAGACTGGTGTGCGCGGATATCCTCGGTCCGTTCGCGCACCGTCGCGACACAGCGTGCGATGACACTGTAGTACTCGAGGCTGGTGTTCTGGCCTTTGGGCGCCTTCAGCAAGGCGACGGGGCGGTCGATCTCGATGGTGATATGCGCGTTGGCTCGGATCGCAGTCGCCAGCTTTCCAAAGCGCGAACTGTGTATCAGAAAGGCGTCACCAGTGAAGGTGAAACTCTGCGCCGTCACGTACGGGAACGGTGTGTCGTGGACACCGACACGGCAGATCAGTTCGTCCTTAAGAAAGGCTTCAATGGCGGGCCAGTCGGTCCAGGCAAGGTCAGTGCGGCGCATCTCTGCGCTCAGGTAGTCGGGGGTCATGGTTGTCTCCAAGGAGGACTTGGGCGGGATCAAGGCAGCACGCGCAACTGTTCGCGCGCCGGGCCCAGCCCTATGCCGCGCAGGCGGCATCCGAGCTGGCTGGCAAGCCAGCGCAGGAGTTCGTCGAGCTCGGGCGGCAATGGGTCCTGAGGTTTGCGAGGCAGTGCTGCCGCGCTGAACGCGGCAAAGCGGTGGATTATGGGCCCGTCGTTATCCGTCCAGTCGCTATCCACCAGCGGGATGGCGTGGTCGGGCGTCTGGGCGAACAACGCCAGGCAATCGCACTTGTTGAGGAAAAGCTCGTCGATCCCATGCTGCTGCACGGCACGCCGAAGCTGCGCGACATCGAGCAAGCCGACCCGTCTCGGGCGGCCGGTGCCGGTGCCATACTCACCGGTCAGCATGCGGATGGCGACGCCGAGGCCGAAGGCATCCTCGCCTGCCAACAGGAGGCCAGGATCGTAGACCAGGGCTTCCTGCTGCCGACCTAGTCCACGTTGCGCCGCACTTGCGCAGTACTCAGCAGATTGCGCTGCGCCAAGCTCGGATGGGAGCGGTCCCGATCCGACCCGCGATACGATGGCCTTGGCAATGCCAATTGTCTTGCGGTGATACCGGCACGGCAGGTCGCCGCCGACGTAGGCATACGCTGGCACCGTATGGCTTGACGTCACCCACGGCTGGTCCCCATGCGTGATATCAAGCATCACCGACTGCGCGCCCTCGAACAAGACGCGCGCCCCGTCCTGTACGCGACGTGAAAGGAAGGTCGGATCGGACACAACAAGGTTGCGGATCTCCGCCCACGCCGCGCGCATGCGACTGATATCTAGGTCCGCGTCGTGTTCCCGGCTGGCAGCGGCCACCTGGAGAAAAACGGCGTCACTGTCGGCCAACAGGTCACGAAGCTGAAACGAGGTCCGCGTGCCATCGCGTGCCCGCAAGGCATGGTCGGCGTAGCACGGGCCAATGCCGTTGCCTGTCGTGCCAATGGTGCCACCGTGCTCGCGGTCCAGCGCGACATGCAGGGGCTGGACCACCGGGCATCGCTGATGGCCAGGCGCGAGTGCAACGATATACCAAGGCTGCCCAGCATCGCAATCTCCTCGGCCAACTGGGTCAGCCCAATTGCGCAGCCTGACCCGATGTAGAGGGACAGATCGGGATGCAACACGCCGGACGGAACTTGCCGCAAACGTACGGTACCCTGAGGCGTGGCGATGGTGTGGCCTGCGTTGGCGCCGCCGTTGAAGCGCGCCACTATGTCATAGCTACCGGCAATATGGTCGACGACTCTCGCCTTACCCTCGTCGCCATACTGGAGACCCACGAGCACGTCGGCATAGCCAATCTGAGGTGACATCGTCATGCTTCGACGTCGAGCGCGAACGTGGCTTCGATCTCCACGGGAGCGCCAAGCGGCAGGCTGGCCACGCCGATGGCGATACGGGCGTGCCGGCCTTTGTCTGCGAAGATGAAGTTGATCAACTCCGACGCCGCATTGACCACGGCCGGCGCGTCATGGAAGCCATCGGAAGTCGCGACGAAGCCGCCCAGGCGAAGCACGCCATCGATCCGTTCCAGATCGCCGTTGGTGGCCGCCGAGGCCCAGCCCAGCAGATTGGCGACGCAAAGGCGGGCGGCTTCGCGCGCATCGTCCAGGGACACTTCCGCTGGAACCCGCCCGGCGAATATAGGCTGGCCTGAGCGCACGGGCAACTGGCCGGAAACCGTCAGGATGCCGCGGTGCAGGGTATAAGGTACGAACAGGGCCGTTGGAATGGCTGGCGGCGGCAGCACGATTGCTGCCTCGCGAATGCGATCGATGATTGTCACGGGGTTCCTCTTGTGAGCGATGGCGAGCGCGCCGCCGCGCACAGATTGCACGACAGATTCGCCACCTTCACTGTGCCGCCCGAGGCTTCGGCTGTCCGGCGCACGGACGCCAGGCAATATCGCGCAGACGCCAGGCTGTGAGGCCGGTGCGCCCTTACCGCCGAGTCGCGTCGCGAAAATACTCAGTCGGAGTCATGCCCAGCGCCCGCCGGAACATCGCGCTGAAGGCGCTCGGGCTCTCATAACCGAGTTGCAACGCGATGTCGGTCACGTGGCGTCCCTGGGCCAGAAGGCGCACCGCGGCCATCAGCCTGGCTTGCTGCTTCCAGCGGCTAAAGGTCAGGCCGGTCTCCTCGGGGAACAGCCGGATGATGGTGCGGTCGCTGGCGCCCACTGACCGGCTCCAGGCCTCGACGGAAGTCTCGTCGGACGGGTCGGCGACGATCCGGGCGCAGATCTTGGCAAGGCGCGCATCCTTTGGCATAGGCAGGTGGAGAGGTACCACGGACAGGGGGCGCATCTCCTGCAGGAGCAGTCCGGCGACGAGGCCGTCGCGGCCGTTTTCCTCATAGTCGACCGGCATGCGCACCATCTCCGAAACGAGCTCGCGCAGCAGCGGCGGCACCGCGACGACGCAGCATGTCGTCAGTTCGCTGGGCACGGCGTCCTCACGAACATAGACCGTGCGCATCTCGACCTCACCGCATGCCTGCATGGCATGGCGAACGTCGCCCGGCACCCATACCGCCCGCTGGGGCGGCACCACCCAGGAGCCCATCCCTGTGGTCACCAGGATCGCGCCACTGTACGCGTAGATCAGCTGGGCACGCGGGTGCGAGTGGTAATCGATATAAAAGCGATCGGGCAACGCGCGGGCCATCCCGCCAACTGGTCGGCCAATGTGCTGGTAGTCCTCGCGGTTTTCACTTTTTCCGAACATGGCGTCTCCGAGACAACAAGTGTCATCCGCCGGCGCGCGCTGGGCGGCGCCAGAAAGTATTGTGGGTTCGACGTCAGCGCACGTCGCATTTACCCCAGGGATCGATCTCTCCATCGATCCCCCAGTTCGGAGCCAAAACTCAAATGTCAGTGTATCGAAACTTCGACCAGCAGTCCCTGGACAAGCAATACAACGTCAGGGGCGGGATCCCGCACTATCAAGCGATCTTCGACCGATGGGCGAAGGAGAGCCGCGACTTCCGCCTCGCACGTCCCGTCAAGGAAGACCTAGCGTACGGCGATGACCCCAAGCAGTCATTGGACTTCTTTCCTGCCGGCAAGCCGGGCCGGCCATTGCTGGTCTTCATCCACGGTGGATACTGGCAGTCGCTGGACAAATCGGACTTCAGCTATGTCGCCAAGCCGTACTTGGAACACAATATCAATGTCGCCGTGGTGAACTATCGTTTGGCACCAAACGTGACCATGGCCGGGATCGTACGCGACAACCAGGACGCCGTGGTCTGGCTGTACCGAAACGCCAGGGAACTGGATTTCGATCCCAATCGCATCTTCGTCTCCGGCCATTCGGCGGGCGGCCACCTCACTGCAACACTTGCAGGAACGCGCTGGGCCGACTTCGATGTCCCCGCAGATATCATGAAAGGCGGATGCGCCATCAGTGGCCTCTATGACCTCGAGCCGATCCGGCTCTGCTATCTCAACCAAGTCGTGGGCCTTAGCGCGGCGGACGTTACCGCCTACAGTCCCATGCAACACCTGCCCTCAACCAGGCTGCCAATGATCCTGACGGTTGGCGGCGAGGAGTCCTCGGAATACCACCGTTTGCAGGCCGAGTACTGTGCGCAACTGCATGAGCAGGGAATCGCGGTTGAGATTGTCGATCAGGAGCGCGGCCATCATTTCGACGCGGTTGATTACTTGGGAGAGGCCCGGGGCAAGCTTGCCGCGGCGGTGCTCAAGATGATCGCAGCAGGAGCGTAGGCTTTCGGCCGTCGCCCTGCGGCGCCGCACGATTCCCTTCAGGCCTCGGGATGGCAGGCCCAAGGTGGCGGCGATCGCGCACGGCATTTGGCGGCCGGTTCAGGCGTTTACTGCTGGCCATCGACACGGCGCCGCTCGACGGCGGCCCGGCCGATGTCGCCGGGCCGCCCCGTCATGAACACGGTTCCCTCTTCGGGTCGTGCTGCCACGCCTATTTTCCGGTGATGCCGCCGTCGATGATCAACTCGGTGCCTGTGATGCAGGCGGCGGCGTCCGATACGAGGAAAGCACACGCATAAGTCACGTCCCGGGCGGTGCCCATGCGGCCCACAGGCACCAGACGCGCGCGCGCCTGCCTGGCCCGATCGAAGTGCTCCGCGTCGTACAGCCGCGCTCGTCTCCATGGCGGCACCCACCTTGCCGATGCCGACGTTGTAGTGCCGCACGTCCACGGGCCCGAATGCATCGCGCGCCCCGGCAAAGAGCCGCCCGACATCCTGCTCGGGCGTAACGTCACCGAAAAGGGCAACGGCGCGCCCGCTCACTTCAGTCAACGCACAGGCCGGGCAGAGGGTCACGCCCAAGGCAGTCACCGCGCTTTCCATTCATCGGGATCCATCCTGCTCGGACTCCGGGCGTACCGCCCGGGCGCCCGTGTCGGCTCAGAGCAGACACTCCGGTGTCGTTGTGTTGGTTCCGGCCCGCCAGTTCCAGGACGGCACGCCCCTGGGTTTGACGCCATATTTCGCACTCGAAAGAAATTTCTCCCAAGCCCCGCCCTTGGCACACTCCATGCGTTTGTACCTCCCGAGCGCAGAAACACTGCTCAAACCAACCGAACCCAAAGTTCAATCGCTCCCAAGGAGAACTGCCATGACTACCACCCTCGCCATCAAGGACCTGTCCGTCACCGAAGAACTCGACGCCGGCGCCATGAGCACCGTGCGCGGCGGCACCGGCTTCGTGCCCTTCGTGCCGGTGTTCAGCTCGGTCAAGCTCGACTCGACCTTCAACGCCTCGCAACTGATCGGCCAGACCCAGAACGTCGTCAACATGAATGGCAACAACGCAGCCTTCGTCGACGACATCAAGTCGCATGTCAACTCGACCCAGAACGCCCAGAACAACATCTACCGCTAAGCCGCCGGCCCCGCCGAGCGCGCCAACCGAATTCGCACATCACTGAGTACCGGAGAACTGCCATGACTACCATCGCCATCMAAGACCTGTCCGTCACCGAAGAACTCGACGCCSGCGCCATGYGCGCCGTGCGCGGCGGCTTCGTGCCCTTCMTGCCYGTSTTCAGCGCGGTCAAGGTCGACTCGACCTTCAACGCCTCGCARCTGATCGGCCAGACSCAGAATGTGGTCAACATGAACGGCAACAACGCTGCCTTCGTGGACGACATCAAGTCGCATGTCAACTCGACCCAGAACGCCCAGAACAACATCTATCGTTGAACGGCCCGGCTCGCCAACGTCAATGTCAACGTCAACCAGAACATCCTCCAGCTGCAGAGCGTCAACGTGAACACGCTCAACAACGTCGGCGTGATCGGCTCCGGCCTCGGGCTGGCGATCGATGTCAATCCTTCGCAATGGGCTGCCACCCACGCCAAGGTCTGAACGACACGCGCCGCGCCCCGTGGAAGCCCGCTGGCTTCCACGGTAATTCGCTCATGGCTACGCAGGAAACGGGGCAACCCTGGTTTCGCGAAGCGAAGCAACGGTCGGATTCGCCGATGGCAAGGTACCCCGGGACGATCCCTTTCCTGCGCGGGCTATCAGTGCTCGTGGGGTTTGGATGGCTTTAGCTCCGGGACGGTAACGGCGACAGTTTCGCTGGTAATGATCTTGTGAACCGGATCGGACAGCTCGAGCAGGATCTTGTGCGCGCCGGGTTTCAATCCAACCAGGATGATCGGATCCTCGCTTGTGTGGGCCCAGGTTCCGTGCCAATCATCGACCGTCACGTGAAGGTGGCCGAGATGCGGCGATACCTCAACGGCGTTCTTGCCGAATACCGGCATGATTCGCATGTTCTCGGTCCGGTACTGAATGATGACGACCCCGCGAGCCAATGCCTCGGCTAGCGGCGGATACGCAATGAGTTTTGGCGCCGGCTCCGATTCCACGGGAATCACAGCCGGCGGACGGCCTTCCGCGGTCTTGGCCGGCTCCGCGGCATGGGCAGCATTGGCGAGGACGCTGATCGAGAGAGCGAGCGTGGCCGCGAAAAGAGCGTTTGAGCGCTTCATGGGGAACTCCTGGGTTGCGAACGGAAAAAGCGCCAGACCAATCGACTGGAATTGATCGCGGCAATGTTGGTCACAGTCGGCGCGCAGCGGAGGATCGCATTGATGCTGCTCGCTGCCGGGCTACCGGACGCATTTGACGCGACGGATGTATCCCGCCTGTAGCGCGCGAGGGGCGTCGACGTAAGGGCATGTGTCGCCACCGCGGGGAGATACACACCGATACGAAAATCCTGCTTCAGGGGCCAGCACGTTCCTTGAGCGGATCCAGTGTTTTCCCTTGTTGCCGCAAGGAGAGGATTCCCGCTATCCCTGACGGTTAGTTCGTCAAATCAGTGGGTCGATAGCCGGCCACCACCTTGGCCTTGCCAACGGTGTAGCCGGCCGCTGCGGCAGCCTTCTTGACCGTTCCCGTATTGCCCGTTGCGGTGAGCGTCGGGTTGTACTGGTCGTAGGCGGCCGTGACGCCGAAAGGACCCGCACTGTAGGCCAGGCCGGCGCCATGGCCGGAATCGCGCCGGAACTGTCCCGGAACTGTCCCGGAACTTCGCCACCCCCCTGGCACGCGCGAGAAACTACTGCGGCGTGTAGGGCGTGCCAAGCGCCTTCAGGAGTGCCTGCTGCGCGGCGACGGCCTTGTCGCTGACGGCGAATCCGTGCAGTACGCCGCTGTCATCCTGGAACACGAGCCGGCGGCCGCCGTCGACGGTTTCCTCCTTCCAGGTCCCGGCCGTGGACTGCGGAGGCCGTACCACCGAGATCGGGTAGGCCGGCGTCTTCACCATGATTGGCATGGCAGGAAAGTCAATCGGGGTGCGCGTGCCGGCGATGGTGGCAGCGATGCTGCGGGCAGCGACCAGGATCGGGCGGATGTAGGGCAACCAGCGGCCATCGGCGTACTGCGCGCAGTCGCCCATCGCGTAGACGTTGGGTGCGCTGGTCTGGCCGTGATCGTCCACGCGGATGGCGTGATCGACGGCGATGCCGGAAGCCGCCGCCAGGTCGGTGCGCGGACGCAGTCCGATGGCCGACAGCACGGCATCCACGTCCTCGTGGCTGCCATCGGCCAGCGACACGCGATAGCCATCGGCGGTGCGGTCGATGCGGCGCACGGTCGTGCCGAGTTTCCACGCGACGCCCTCGCGCGACAGCGCGCCGCGCATGCCTTCGCCCAGGGTCGCCGGTACCAGCGATGCCAATGGCTGGGGCGACGGGTCCACCATCACCGACGCGATGCCGCCATGGACAAGGTCGTTGGCGAACTCGCAACCGATCAGGCCGGCGCCCATGATCAATACGCGGCGCGCGCCGTCGATCCGCGCGCGGAATGACTGGTAGTCGTTGAAGGTGTTGACTGACATCACGTCGGCAGCGCCATCGCCTTCGATGGGCAGCCTGACAGGTATCGCGCCCAGCGCCAGCATCAGGTCGCTATAGGCGTGGGTGCCGGCGGATGTGTGCACGCAGCGGCTTGCGGTATCGATCCGTTCCACACGCGTCTGGCGGAGCAGCGTGAGATTCAGCCGCTCGATCATCGCCTCGTAGGTGCCCGTGATCAGGTCGCCGAAAGCCTTGTTCTGCGCGAACGCGTTGGAGATCATGGGTTTACTGTACGCATCGCCGCCATCTTCGGTGATCAGCAGGATCGGCCGGGTGGCGTCGAGCTTGCGATACGCGCCTGCAAATGCAAAGGCGCCATGCCCGGCGCCAATAATGATCAAAGGGTCCATGGTTTGTTCTTTAGCCAATTTCAGTCATTTCGAAGGCTTCCTTGCTGAGGCCGCATTCCGGGCAGGCCCAGTCGTCCGGCACATCGCTCCAGGGCGTGCCGGGAGCAAGCCCGTGCTCGGGGTCGCCGAGGGCCTCATCGTAGACGAGGCCACAGACGATACATTGCCAGACTTTCATGAGAGGTTCCTTCTTAAAATGAGGTGACGACGTGCCGCCCGCGCGGAGCGGCACCGTGGTGTGAAGGGAAGTCGACCGCACCGGCGGACAGGGCCGCGCTTACAGGTAGTCTTCGTCTTGCAGCAGCATGTCTTCGAAGAACGCGCCGAATCGCTTCTGCGGATCGCGTACGTGGATCTCGAGGATCCAGCGCATGGACGACGGGCTGGCTTCGAGTTCGGCCAGCGAGCCGGTGTGGATCGTGGCATGAGGGAAGTCCGACACGCGGTGACCCGGCAGGTCGAAGTTGAGCTCCCAGCCCATCGACCTGGCGATGCGGTCGGCTTCCGCATAGAGTGCCTGGCCGGTCAGGCGGTCACGCTTCCAGATATTGCGTACMTCGTGGAACAGCGCCTCGGCATCGCGCGCGCAACGCTCGTATTCCTCATGCTGACCCACCACGAACGACGCACCGCCGTCGCCTTCCCATGCATCCACGCGCGGGGCGATGTCGACGAAGAAGATGTCGTTTTCCTGCAGGATCACGCCGGGCTCGGAAGCCTGCTTCATCGGCTTGATGGTGTTGCGGCCGAAGCGGACGCGCGTGGGGTGCCAGCTGAGGGCGAGGCCGGCGTCGAGCATGACGCGCTTGGCCATTTCGACGGCATCTTCCTCGACCATGCCCGGCTTGACGCGCGAGGCGATCCTGGCGACAGCCTCGCGGGTCTTGTTGCGGGCCAGCAGCATGCCATCGACGGAAAAGGCCGGGCCGACGCGCTCGGCGAGGGATGCGGGAACTGCGCTCATTCTGTTTTCTCCAGTGGGAAGGCCGAAACGGCTTCGAACCTTGGGTGAGATTGTTCCCGCGATCACCTTGGAAGACAGCGCTGACGGACGGCCGGGAAGCGCCAATCTGCGTGGCTTTCATGCCAGCTGCGGCTGCTCATGACGGTAGTCGTGTTTTTCGTGCCAAAAGGCGTGGGATTCCGGCTATGCGCATCGTGGGCAACGACATGCGGCAGATCTTCAGGAGACGGTTCGGGGTGTCGCCGCAGCAATATCGAGCAGGAACGTCTCCACGCCGGCCGCGGCCCGGCTGTCCACGCGCGCCGAGATCGATCCGGGGACTGGCCGAAAACCACCGCCATTTGGCCGGAATCCCCCTCTGCGGCGATGCCGCCGCGCGTCCGCGATCGCCATACTCGTCCGCGATGCGCGCAACCCGGCTCGCATCCACTCATTTGGCAGACGACGTCATGTTCAAGCGATCCTCCCTGTTTATCCTCATTGTGGCGAGCCCCTTGCTGGCCTCCGCGCTGGCCAGCGCGGCTACCGCCGAGCCCGCCGAAGTCACGCCCGACGACTACTTCCATACCGGCGCAGGGGCCCGGTATCTGCGTCGCGCTGACGCAGATCTCGTGGTTCAACCCTTGCGCGGGAACATCACCGTGCTGATGGGTTCCGGCGGCAACATCACGGTCCTTTCCGGCAAGGAAGGAAAATTCCTGGTCGACGCCGGCATCAGCAAGTCGCAGGAGAAACTGCGCGCGGCGCTGTCGAAGATCAGCCCGTCACCGCCGAAGTTCGTCGTGAACACGCATTGGCACTGGGATCACACCGACGGCAATGCCGGCATGCATGAGGCGGGCGCCACCATCGTCGCGCAGGAGAACACCTTCCGGCATCTGACCGAGACCACGCATGTAAACGCGTGGAACTGGACCTTCGATCCGGTACCGGAAGCCGCCCGCCCGACGCTGCTGGTCAAGAACGAAAAGACCTTCGATTTCGGCGGTACCCGGGTCGAGGTCGAGAACTTCGGCCATGGGCATACCGACGGCGATCTGTGGGTCTACTTCCGCAAGGCGGATGTACTGGCTCTCGGCGATACCTTCTGGAACGGCTTCTACCCCTATATCGACAACGAGGATGGCGGCAGCATCGATGGCGCGATCAAGTGGGCCAACCAGGCCGTAGCCCGTACCACCGCGCGCACCATCGTCATTCCCGGTCACGGTGCGGTCGGCACGCGCACGCAACTGATCGAATTTCGCGACATGCTGGTCACGGTCCGCAACAACGTGGCCACACTGAAGCAACAGGGCAAGTCGCTCGACGAGATCATCGCCGCCAGGCCGACGGCCGCCTTCGACGCGAAATGGGGCAACTTCGTGTTCAACGGCGACCAGTTCACGAAAATGGTCTACGCCGGCCTCTAAGGGCATCCGCCGCCCCCCGCCAACGGGGGCGGCGCGATGTCCCATCATCACCCCCGCATGAAGCAGATGTTCCCGATATTGAGTTCGTGACGCGCCCGCCCGAACTGCTGACGACGCGGCAAGTCCGGGGTCTGTTCAGCTTCAGTTGCTCCGCGGATCGCCATTGCGGCAACAGCCCCTCAACAAACACTCATCAGCTCCACGGGACGGGAATCGAAAGATTGCACTTCCCCATCGCGTGGCGATCGCCGTGGGAACGGTGATGGCAGGAGCCATTGGCGCTTGTTACGAAGGAACCACAAGCGCCCTAAAGATTGGCGCGGCCTTGCCGTTGAAACCGTAAATCGGAGCAAGGCGCGCTATCTGCCCCGTCGAGCCATCGCCCACCGGGTGGGATCGATTCCCCCCCTACATTGAGAGTGAATGATGAAGCACTTGCGGGTTAGCACCAGTTTGATGGTCATACTTKGCTTATTTGTCGTCCTCATGGCGATCAACAGTCTCCTGGCTTGGCGAGGCCTGCACGACACCACCGGATCCCTCGCGCGCATGATCCATTCGACCGAGGAAATCCAGGCCGCGAACGCGGCGTTTGCCGCCACGCAGCGTGCCCGTGTCTCCCTTGCGGGCACGCAGAGCGCCGCGCGCTCGGGTCAGGAGGATGCCGCCAAGGATCTGATCAAGACGGTGGCCGCGCGGCTGGAGCAGGGGCAGCGGCAAATCGAGGTGTTCGCCGCGTCGCCCAGGGATAACCCTGAGGACGTCGAACTTGCCAAGAGGGTGGTGGCTACGTACCAGGCGCTCAATGAGAGCGTCAGGGCCGAGCAGAGCGCCGTTGTCGCGGGCGACACCGCGCTGTATGACAAACTTTCCGCGGTCCAGAGCATTGCCGCATCTCGCGCCTTCAATGCCGAGCTTGAAAAGCTCGCCAAGCGCTCGGCACTCAAGAGCGATACGGCGCAGAACGAAGCGCGCAGCACGCTGGAAACGACGCAAATGGTGCTTGCGGTCATGCTGCTGATGATGATCCTGATTGCCGTGGCCGCGCGCTGGGCGCTCGGTCATATCCTGCTGTTGCCGCTGAAGGCAATTGGCCAACGCCTGGACCGGGTGGCCGGCGGCGACCTGACGGGTAGTTTCGAACAGAACGCGGACAATGAGATCGGTGCGCTCGCCGCCGCCGGGAAGCGCATGCAGGACGGCCTCATCGAGGTGATTGGCTCTGTCCGTGCGTCCACCGAATCGGTTACGGTCGCGTCCCGACAGATCGCGGCCGGCAACGCTGATCTGTCGGCACGCACGGAACAACAAGCCAGCTCCCTCCAGGAGACGGCTTCGTCCATGGAAGAGCTCACCGCCACCGTCAGGCAGAACGCCGACAACGCTCGCCAGGCGAATCAGCTTGCGGTCTCCGCATCGGACGTCGCCGCCAAAGGCGGGGCGGTAGTGTCCGATGTGGTACAGACCATGGAGTCAATCGACGCGTCGTCAAAGAAGATTGTCGACATCATCAGCGTGATTGAAGGCATCGCGTTCCAGACAAACATCCTGGCGCTGAACGCGGCCGTGGAAGCCGCGCGCGCTGGCGAACAAGGCAAGGGCTTTGCGGTGGTGGCCGCCGAGGTCCGCAGTCTGGCGCAGCGCTCGGCGTCCGCGGCCAAGGAGATCAAGGCACTGATCGACGATTCGGTGGAGCAGGTCACCACCGGCAGCCAGCTCGTCGAGCAGGCGGGCGCGACGATGAACGAGATTGTCCAGAGCGTCAAGCGAGTCACCGACATCATGGCCGAGATCTCGGCGGCAAGCCAGGAGCAGACATCGGGCATTGAGCAGGTCAACCAGGCAATCACGCAGATCGATGAAGTGACGCAGCACAATGCCGCGCTGGTCGAGCAGGCAGCTGCCGCCGCCGGCTCGCTGGAAGATCAGGCAGGCAGGCTCAAGCAAGTGGTGAGCGTGTTCAATATGGGGATTGGGCCGAGGCTCGCACGGTAAGCTTGCCTGCGTTCAGGCAGATAGGAGCCCTCGCATCAGTCCGGCGGAGTAGTGGCACGTTTGCAAGCGCGAAATTGAACCCACCTGGCATTTGCGGCTGAGCGTGGGCAGGCTTGCTTGCGCAACCACCATTTGCGGACGCAAGCACGATGGACAACGAGAGCCAAGGTGAGCCGAAACTAGTGCCCGCAATTCTGGAAAGCAATCCGGGCATTCTCGCGCGACTCAACCACGCAGTCACGTCCTTCGCGTTTTGCCAGGTAGAGAGCTTCGTCTCCGACACGGAAGAAGTGCCGCAGGTCAGCAAAGGTACGGCATCCGAGTTTATCTTGAGCGTCCGTTGCGACCCCAATGCTGACGGTCAATTTCGCCGGAACACTGCTGGCCCCGATATGCAGACTTTGAACCGCGACCCGGATGCTGTCGGCAACCATGACCGCACCCTGCGCATCGGTATCCGGAAGCAAGATGGCGAACTCTTCGCCTCCGTAGCGACCTGCATAGTCGCCCGGTCGGCGGATATGTTGCTGGATGCAGTGCCCGACGGCGGCCAGGGCGTCGTCACCGGCTAGATGACCGTATCGGTCATTGAACTGCTTGAAGTGGTCGACGTCGACCATCAGCAAGGAGAGCGGCGTACCGG
Source organism: Cupriavidus sp. 05N40 (assembly GCF_056397305.1). Taxonomy (NCBI): domain Bacteria; kingdom Pseudomonadati; phylum Pseudomonadota; class Betaproteobacteria; order Burkholderiales; family Burkholderiaceae; genus Cupriavidus; species Cupriavidus sp. 05N40. The sequence continues at coordinate 5,860 of NZ_JBFTND010000105.1, read as the reverse complement.
CGCGCCGGGCCCGACGCCATTCCTTGTCTGCGGCGTCGTCAAGAGCCCGCCGGCTTCCAACGCCGGTGAGCCCGTCAGTATCGACCATCCATCGCAGATGGTCTTCCATCTTGAGGCGGCGCTGCCACTGACGCGACAGCATGACAGCGAGGCCAATGATCAAGGTGCCAACGCCAACGACAAGACCAGCAAACAACCACGCTCGCCGATGCCACTGCGCAAGGACATCATGAACGGAGAGGCCAACCACGATCACAAGCGGATAGTCGGGAACCCGACGATAGCTGTAGAGACGTCGCACGCTATCGACCGCGGCCACACCGATGAAGTTGCCATCGGTGCCCTGGAGCAGGGGCCCAAAGGAGGCGCTATCTGAAATGTTGCGTCCAATATCGTCCTCACCGTACGGCCGGCGCATGATGACGGTGCCGTCGGTCCGGAGCAAGGTGAGGGTTCCGCCCGCGCCTAGATTGACGCCGTCAAAGAGCTTGCGAAAGTAGTCCAGGCGAAGCGTGCCGACTACGATGCCCGAAAAAGTGCCGTCGCGGGTCTCGAGGCGTCGGCTCAGTGCGATGGACTTGTTTTCCGTTGTCAGTCGCGGTTGAAACGGCCGGCTAAGAAACACGCCGCTGTATGCCGCTTCGGCATGGACCTGAAAGTAGTCCCTGTCCGAGACGTTGTTGCGCCGAGGCGGCCAACTCGTAGAATCCAGCACGAGGTTTCCCTGCGCGTCGGTTGCTAGCAGCGAACCCATATCCTCGGCGTTCATGGAGCGGTCAAAGATAACGCGTTGCCGCAACTGGGCAGGCATCGCCATGACTACCGGATCCTGCATGGTCTCCATGACGCCACCGAGCGCTAGCTCATAGATGTGCAGGTTGCGCGAGATGCTTCGTTCCAAAGTCAGGGCGACGTTCGAAGACGCCTCGCCGGCGCCGACCAGGGCGTCGCTGCGCATCTGGATGAGCGCGAATGCAACCAATCCCGCAACGGCACACGTCAGCGCAATCGCAGCCGGAACGATGAATGCTGCAGGGGAGTGGCGAGGACGACGCTTCTTTGGTAAGTGACTAAATAACCTCATCCACTCTTCCGTTCTCTAATCAGGCGTCATTGTAGTGCCGCTTGGACTTGCGATGACCGCCGGTGAGTATCGCGCACGGATGGCGTGGGCAGCTAACGGCCGACGGCCTGGCTCGTCTTGGTTTTGCGTGGCATGACATGCGCCTAGGCGACATGTTGTGCCCTAAGCACAAAATTCCTGACGGGCCCGTCTACGCACCGTACTGGCGGCGGCCCGTATTGCCGGGGCGGCGCGTGCCTGCAAAACCGTGTTCGCAAACACATTCCGTAGTGCGATTCGGCAATACACACGCCYCCCGCAAAATGGGACAAGCCCAAGAACGACGAAGCTCGCTCCATTCCCGATGAAAGGGAAAGCACATGTCGATGGAAACGAAATGCCCGTTCATGCATGCCGCGGGCAGCGGCACGTCGAACCGGGACTGGTGGCCCAATCAACTGAACCTGAAGATCCTGCACCAACACTCGCTCCTCTCCGACCCCATGGGCAAGGACTTCAACTACGCCGTCTCAATCGAGTCGCTTGCCATCCCGCGCTGCCGACGGCCGGGACGACGGAAATCGCACGCGCACGCGCAGGCCTGCGTTGCCGGGGGCCTGGCCCAGTTCGACATGGGCACCGTGCCGGTCGGCAATCTGCTTGACGATCGACAGCCCAAGGCCGCAGCCATCGGCCCGCGCGCCGCGTGCGCGATAGAAGCGGCCGAAGACCTTGTCTCGCTCGTCGGGCGGGATGCCCGGCCCGTTGTCATCGACTTCAAGCACGGCGTCACCCGCCGCATCACGCGTGACCGACACATCGATCTTCCCGCCCTCAGGCGTATAGCGGATCGCATTGTCCACAAGATTGGAGGCAAGCTCGCGCAGCAGCAGGGCCTTGCCTGTCATCCACACGGGTGCGCTGCCGTCGAAGCCGAGGTCGATCCGCTTGTCGAGTGCCTGCGGCAACAAATCAAAGCTCGCCTGACGGGCGAGTTCCACCAGATCCAGTTCCTCGTCGTCGACAATATGCCCCGCCTCGCTGCGCGCCAATGCCAGCAGTTGCTGGATCATGCGCGAGGTGGCATCGGTACTGTCGTGTATCTCCTCGACGATCTGGCGCATGCGTTGCGCATCGGACTGCGCCAGCGCCTGCGCGGCCTGGGTCCTGAGCACCGCGAGCGGCGTCTTCAGCTGGTGCGAGGCGTCGGCGATGAATTGCCGGTGMGCCTCGTTGATCTGGCGCTGGCGCTGGGTGTGCAGGTTGATTGCCTCGACCAGCGGAACCACTTCGCGCGGCACGGTCTGCGTCGCGATGGGCGTGAGGTCGGTCTCGTCGCGGCCCTTGATCTCGTCCCGGATGCGCCGCAAGGGCAGCAGGCCGCGCCGCACGCCGAGCGCGATCAGCAGCGCAGCCACAACGATCAGGGTCAGCTGCATCGCGCTGGCGTCGACCAGGATGCGCTTGGACAACGCCTCGCGGGCGCCCGTGGTCTCGCCGACCTCGATCAGTAACGGGCCGCAGATCCTGGCGTCGTAGACGGGCCGCCGCAGCGCCACCAGCCGCACGGGTTCCGCGTTGTACACGGCGTCGAGGAACAGCGGCGCATCGTCCTGCGGCGGCCTGGGTGGATCGGGAAGGTCTTCGTGGCCGGTGAACACCTTGGGCGGGTCGAGACAGCTCACCTTGTAGAAGATGCGGTCCTGCGAGCGGGTTTCCAGCATCTCCAGCGCGGCGTATGGCACGTCGACGCTGAGCTCGCCGTTCTGCACCGATACCCGCTCGGCGATGGCGAGCGCCGAGCCAAGCAGCGTGCGGTCGTAAGCCTGGTTGGCCTGCTCCAGCGTGCGCACGTAGCTGATGCAGAATCCGACCGCCCAGACGATCACCAGGGGAATCAGCAGCCACCGAAGAAGATGGTTACGCAGCCGGATCATCGCTGGCTTCCAGGCGATAACCCAGTCCGCGCAAGGTGCGGATCAGCGTGCCGCTGCCCTCCAGGCGCTTGCGCAGCCGGTGCACATAGATTTCCACGGCCTCCGCGCTGACGGCGTCGTCCAGCGAGCACAACTGCGCGCACATCTCCTGCTTGCTGACCGGCCGGCCGGCGCGGGTGATCAGCGTTTCCAGCACGCCGTGCTCGCGCCGCGGCAATACCAGCGGCTGGCCCGCCACGGTGAACTCCATGGCCACGCTGTCAAAGCACAGGCGGCCGAGTTCGAACAGCGCATGGGTGCGTCCCTGCCGGCGCCGCGCGATGGCGCGCAGGCGGGCGACCAGTTCGGTCAGGTCGAATGGCTTGGGCAGGTAGTCGTCGGCGCCGGCATTCAGCCCGCGCACGCGATCGGGCGTCTCCCCCGAGGCGGTAAGGATCAGGACCGGGACATCGTCGCCGCGCGCCCTGGCGCGGCGCAGCACCTCGATGCCGCTCAGGCCCGGCAATGCCAGGTCGAGTACGACCACGTCGTAGCTTTCGGCCTGCAGCAACTGATCGGCATGGAGCCCGTCGGAAACCACATCGAGCACCATGCCTGCGGCTCCCAGCGCCTCCATCAGCGAGCGGGCCAGTTTCGGGTTGTCTTCGACGAGTAGTGTGCGCATGGGCTTACTCCCGGGAGGAAACGCCAGCGCCCGCGGGAAATGCATTGGCGTAGATATAATGATGCGCCGACTCGGGCAGACTTGGGGGGGAACATGGCATTGAGAGCATGGTTGAGCGGTCTCCTCTTGTTGCTGACACTGGTCACGGCGAAGGCGCAGGTCCCGCAGAATTATCCCGGTGACTATGCGGCAACCATCACGGCCGCCCGCCAGGAGGGCAGGGTCGTCGTCTATTCTCCCACCGACATGGCCGAGGCCAGGTACCTGATTGCCGATTTCAAGTCCATGTACCCCGGCGTGGAGGTGGAGTACCACGACCTCAACAGCACCGAGATCTACGACCGCTTCCTGAGGGAAATCCAGAGCCGCAGCGCCACGGCCGACGTGCTGTGGAGTTCGGCCATGGACCTGCAGGTCAAGCTGGTCAATGACGGCCATGCCTTGCAGTATGCCTCCCCCGAACGCGCCCACCTGCCGGACTGGTCCGTGTGGAAGAACGAGGCCTGGGGCACGACGCTGGAGCCGGCCGGCTTTGCCTATAACAAGCACGCGCTGCCCGCGGCCGAGGTGCCACGCACGCATGCCGGTTTCATTCGCTTGCTCAAGGCGGATCCCGCGCGCTTCAAGGGCCGCGTCGTCACCTATGACCCGGCGGCCTCCAGCCTCGGCTTCCTGTTGGCCACGCAGGACGCCAAGGCGTCCGGCATGCTGTGGGAGGTAGCGCAGGCGCTGGGTGCCAGTCGCGCGCGGCAGGCGCCCAGCACGGATGCCATGCTGCAGAGCCTGTCCTCCGGTGAAAGCCTGCTGGCGTACAACGTGCTCGGTTCCTACGCTGCCAGCAGGATGCTCGCCGATCCCGCCATCGGCCTGGTCTATCCGCAGGACTACGTGCTGGTCGGCTCGCGCATTGCCTTTATCCAGCGACGCGCGGCGCATCCCAATGCCGCCAGGCTCTGGCTCGACTACATCCTCTCGAAGCGCGGGCAGGGCGTGCTGGCGAACAAGATGGGCTTGTTTGCGTTGCGCAGCGATGTGGCCGGCGGCGGCAACGCGGCGGTGTTTCGGCTTGACGCAGGCAGCAACATCCGGCCGATCGCAATCGGGGTCGGCCTGATGGCCTACCTCGACCGAAACAAGCGGCAGGACTTCCTAAGGCGCTGGAACGATGCGCTGGCGCGCTCGCCCTGACCCTATGGGTGCGCGAGCGCTTGCCGCCATTGCAGGATGAAATCCCGGTAGTTCTGATTGTTGAGGTAACCGATCAGGTCGGGGCCGACCGCGATCGGCCGCAGGCTGGCGCCAAGCGTCTGTCTCAGGCGCGCCGCGGTGTCTTCGCCTTCGACGTCGTCGCGCACGGCGAACAGGCGCGCGTTATTGGCAATCACGGTCTGGCCGCGCTTTGACAGCAGATAGTCGACCCACAGCTTCGCGGCATTCGGATGCGCCGCCTTCTTGCTCACCACCATGATGCGCGACATCACCAGCGTGTAGTCCTTCGGAAACACATAGCCGATCGATGGGTTCCTGCGCGCCTGCGCGAGCGTGTATGCGCCGAGCAGGTTGTAGCCGATCAGGGCCTGGCCGGAAGCCACGCGCCTGACCATGGCGTCGGTGGTCAGGTCGAGCCGCACACTGCTCTTGCCCAGGGCGCGGGCGACATCCCAGAAGTCCTGCGACACGGCGACATCCTGCGTTGCCAGGAAGAAGCCGAGCCCGGACTTCTCGATGTCGTAGCTGACCACCTTGCCCTGGAAGCGTTTCGGGTCCGCATTCAGCAGCCGCGCCAGATCCGCGTGCGTCTGCGGCACCTCGCCGGCTTTCAGTTGCGCCTTGTTGTAGGCAAGGACGACCGGCTCGTAGGTGGTGGCGAAGGCCTGGTCCTTCCAGTTCGCCCACTTGGGCAGGCTGGCCTTCTCCGGCGAGTCGTAGCGCATCGCGTAGCCATTGCTGACCAGCGCCGCCTGCTGGTCCATGGCCGAACTCCACAGCACGTCGGCCGATTCGCCGCCAAGCTGCGTTTCGGCGACGAACCGGTGGTATAGCACGGTGCTGTTCAGGTCCTCGTACGTGACATCGATGCGCGGGTACATCGTCCGGAAATCCGCGATCAGGACGTTGGCGACGCTGGCATCGGTGGTCGAGTAGATCACCAGCCGCCCTTCGTCTTCAGCGGCCCGGACGGTCGTCGCATAGGCC
>NZ_JBFTND010000104.1:0-24808 GCF_056397305.1 Cupriavidus sp. 05N40 | reverse complement strand
ACCTTGGCGAGGATCGACGCCGCCGAGATCGCCTGCACCTTGGCATCGCCCTTGACGATGGCCTCCACCGCGAAGCGCACCTGCGGGCAGCGGTTGCCGTCCACCTGCACCAGGTCCGGCTCGAGGCCGCCGTCGGCCAGGCCATGCACCGCGCGCTGCATGGCCAGCATGGTGGCGTGCAGGATGTTGATGGTGTCGATTTCCTCCACCGACGCAAAGGCGATATGCCAGCCCAGCGCGCGTTCGCGGATCTGCTCGAACAGTTCCTCGCGGCGGCGCGCCGTCAGCACCTTGGAGTCGGCCAGGCCGTCGATGGGCCGGGCGGGATCGAGGATGACCGCGGCGGCATAGACCGGCCCGGCCAGCGGCCCCCTGCCCGCCTCGTCGACGCCGCACAGGCGGCGGGCCTGCGCGGCGGCCGGGGTCAGGTCGAAACCAAGCTGGGCGGCATCGGCCTGCATGGCCCGGGCGGACTGTCGGCGCGCCATTACACGCCCCTCCGTTGGCGGATCAGGTCCGCCACCACGGCCGAGGCGATCTCGGCGGTATTGCGCTTGAGGGTCTGGTGCATCTGGGTGAAATGTTCGCGCAGGAACGCGGTATTGCCTTCGTCGTTGAGCTGCAGCAGGGTCTCGCGCGCCAGCGCCTCGGGCGTGGCGTCGTCCTGCAGCAGCTCGGGCACGACAAAACGGCCCGACAGGATATTGGGCAGCCCCACGTACGGCAGGTAGCCCTGGCGCTTCATGATCTGCGCTGTCAGCCAGGGCACCTTGTACGAGATCACCATCGGCTTCTTGTACAGCGCCGCTTCCAGCGTGGCGGTGCCGCTCGCCAGCAGGATCACGTCGGCGGCTTCCATGGCGAGATGCGACTGGCCATCGACGATGGTGAGCGGGATCTGCGGGAATTGCCGGTGCAGCTCTTCGACGATCTCGCGCAGCGACGCGCTGGCGGCCGGCAGCACGAAGGCCAGGTTGCCGTCCATGTCGTGCATGCGCGCCATGGCGCCGAAGAACGTCGGCCCGAGGTTGCGCACCTCGGACTGCCGGCTGCCCGGCAGCACCGCCACCACGCGGCTTGCGGCGGGCAGGCCCAGCCGCGCGCGCGCGCCTTCGGTATCGGGCACCATCGGGATCACGTCGGCCAGCGGATGTCCCACGTAGGTGGCGGGAATGCCGGCCCTGGCATAGATCTCAGGCTCGAACGGGAACAGGCACAGGATATGGTCCACGGCGCGCGCGATGGTGCGGATGCGCCCGCCGCGCCAGGCCCAGATCGACGGGCTGACAAAGTGCACCACCGGGATGCCGGCACGGCGCAGCGGCACTTCCAGCCCGAAATTGAAATCCGGCGCATCCACGCCGATAAAGCACAGCGGCGGCCGCGCCAGCAGCGAGTCGCGGATCGCGCGGCGCGTGGCCAGGATCTCGCGCAGCGAGCCCAGCACCTCCACATAGCCATTGACCGACAGCGTTTCCATCGGCCATTGCGATTCGAACCCCTGGGCCATCATGCGCGAGCCGCCGATGCCGGCGTAGCGCACGGTCTCGCCGAGGCGCGCCTTGAGCCCGCCCATCAGCAGCGAGGCAAGCAGGTCACCGGAATTCTCGCCGGCGACCATGGCAACCGTGCCGCGCTTGTTCTCGTGCGCCGTGCCCGCTACGTCCGGGGCAGCATCCGTGGCCGGTAGGACACCGTCGACCATGGCGTTGACCGGGTTCAGCGCACAATGCCGCGCTGAGTGGCGGCAATGAAGTCCAGGAAGCCCTGCAACGGCACGCTCGCGCTGCCGTCGGCCTGGGCGATCAGTTGCGCGATCTCGATGCGCGCGGCCTCGAAGCTCAGGTCGGACTTGTAGAGCACCTTGTAGGCCTGGCGCAGCGCCGCGATCTGCGCGGCATCGAAGCCACGACGGCGCATGCCTTCGACGTTGATGCCGTGGGGCGTGGCCTTGTTGCCGCCCTTGTCGCCGGCGGCGATCACGAACGGCGGCAGGTCCTGCACCAGCGCCGAGGCGCCGCCCAGCATGGCATGGGCACCGATGCGCACGAACTGGTGCACCCCGCTCATGCCGCCGAGGATGGCCCAGTCGCCCACCTGCACGTGGCCGGCGATCTGCGCGTTGCTGGAGAACACCGTATGGTTGCCCACCTGGCAGTCATGCGCGATATGCACATAGGCCATGATCCAGTTGTCGTCGCCGATGCTGGTCACGCCCTGGTCCTGCACCGTGCCGGTATGGATGGTGGTGAATTCGCGGATGGTGTTGCGGTCGCCAATCACCAGGCGCGTCGGCTCGTTGCGGTACTTCATGTCCTGCGGCATGCCGCCGACCGAAGCGTAGGGCCCGATGCGGTTGTCCGCGCCCACGGTGGTATGGCCTTCGACGGTGGTATGCGCGCCCACCTGGGTGCCGCTGCCGAGACGCACGTCGGGACCAATGATCGAGAACGGCCCGACGGTCACGTCGGCGGCGAGTTCGGCCTTGGGGTCGACCAGTGCGCTGGGATGGATTTGCGTCATGCGTCCTGTCCTATGGTCTGAGGAGAAGAGAAGGTACGGTCAATACAAAGTGCCGATGCTGCGATGCCCCGGCCGCGAGCGGTGCGCACGTCCGCCGGGCAATGCCGGCGCGAGCGTGGCGCAGGCCGCTTCAGCGGCCCGGCGTCATTCGGCCTGCTTGACGGTACACATCAGCTCAGCTTCGCAAGCCACCTTGTCGTCCACCGTGGCGAACGCCTTGAACTTCCAGATGCCGCGGATATAGCGCTCGACCGAAACGGTCATGTGCAGCTGGTCGCCCGGCGTGACCACCTGCTTGAAGCGCGCGCCGTCGATGCCGACGAAGTAGTACAGCGAGCCTTCCTTGCGCTCCATCTCGGCGCCGAAGGTCAGCAGGCCGGCCGACTGCGCCAGCGCTTCCAGGATCATCACGCCCGGCATCACGGGATGGCCGGGAAAATGGCCCTGGAAGTAGGGTTCGTTGATCGAGACGTTCTTCAGCGTCTTGATGCGCTTCTGCGGCTCGAGCTCGAGCACGCGGTCCACCAGCAGGATCGGGTAGCGGTGCGGCAGCAGCTTGAGGATCTTCTGGATATCAATATCGGCTGCGGTCATGATGATTTCTCTTCGTTTTGCTGTGTAGGATTGCCGGCCTGGCCACGCAGGCGTTTCTCGAGCTGCACCACGCGCTCGCGCAGCTTGGTGAGCCCCCGCACGATGGCTGCGTTGCGCTCCCAGTCGCCGTGCGGCAGGAAAGGAAACACGCTGGTGAAATGGCCGCCTGGCTTGGTTATGGATTTGGTGATCGAAGTGCCGCCCGATACCGTGGTGCGATCGGCAATGTTCAGGTGGCCGGCAAAATTGGCCGACCCGCCGATCACGCAGAAACGGCCCACCTTGGTGCTGCCGGCGATGGCCGCGCAGCCCGCGATCACAGTATGCGCGCCCACCCTTACGTTATGGGCGATCTGCACCTGGTTGTCGAGCTTGCAGCCGTCCTCGATGACGGTGTCGGCCATGGCGCCGCGGTCGATCGCGGTATTGGCGCCGACCTCTACGTCGTTGCCCAGCACGGCACGGCCGGTCTGGGGAATCTTGACGTACTCCACCCCCGCCGGCCCGATATCGGGCGCGAAGCCAAAGCCGTCGGCGCCCAGCACCACGCCGCTGTGCAGTATGCATCTCATTCCGACCACGCAATGGTGATAGACCGAGACATTGGCATAGATCAGCGTGTCGTCGCCAATCTCCGCGCCCGAGCCGACAAAACCGTTGGCAAGGATGCGCACCCGCTCGCCCAGGCGCGCGCCGCTCTCGATCACCACATTGGGACCGATGAAGCACGACGGCGGCACCACGGCGTCGGGCGCCACGCTGGCGCGCGGATCGATGCCGGTGCGGTGGTCCGTGTTGGCGCGGCGCTCGAAGCCCTGCGCGATGCGGGCAAAGCACACGTAGGGATTGCGCGCCACCAGCCAGTTGCGGCCGTCGGCCTGCCCTTCGGCGCGGATGCGCTCGAGATCGGCTGCCGAGACGATCACGGCGCCGGCGTGCGACGCCAGCGCCTGCGGCAGATACAGGGGATTGGAGAGAAACGAGAGCTGGTCGGGACCGGCCTGGTCGAGCGGCGCGAGGCCGCGCACGGCGAGGTCGGGATCACCCACAACCTGCGCGCCGGTCTCGGTGGCGAGCTGACCCAGTGTGGGTGTTTGCATGGCAGTACTTCCTTGAACGACGGGAGCGACTTGGATGACGAAGCGGTCAGCCGGCTTACTTGCTGCCGGCGTTCAGCGCCTTCATCACATCGTCGGTAATGTCGATGCGCGGATTGACGTACACGGCTTCCTGCACGATCAGGTCGTACTTGCGCTGCTCGGCGAGCTGGCGGATCACGCGGTTGGCGCGCTCGAGCACCTGCGCCAGTTCTTCATTGCGGCGCTGGTTCAGGTCCTCGCGGAACTCGCGCTGCTTGCGCTGGAACTCGCGGTCGAGGTCGGCCACTTCGCGCTGGCGGCGCTGGCGGTCGGCGTCGGCCAGCACGGCGGTGTCCTTGTCGAGCTTGTCCGCGATGCCCTTGATCTTCTGGGCCATGTCCTGCAGTTCGCGGTCGCGCTTGGAGAATTCCTGCTCCAGCTTGACCTGGGCCTGCTTGGCGGGCACCGAGTCGCGCAGGATGCGTTCGGAATTGACGGCCGCGATGCGGGCTTCCTGCGCCATGGCCGGAACGGCGGCCAGCAGCGCGCCGGCCGTCAGCGCCACGGCGGCCAGGCTCTTGATCAGTGGGAACGTTGTTTTCATGAATCGGATCCTCAATCCTCTTTCCTGTCTCTTTCCTGTCTTTCCGCTATCAGAACGCAGTACCGATCTGGAACTGGAAGCGCTGGACCTTGTCGTCCTCGGCCTTCTTCAGCGGGAAGCCCACGCTGACCTTGAGCGGACCGATCGGCGACAGCCAGGACATGCCCACGCCAGTCGAATACTTCAGCTGGCTGAACAGCAGCGGCGCGCCTTCCTCGTACACGTTACCGAAGTCGAAGAAGGTAAACAGGCGCAGCGTGCGGTCCACGCCCGAGCCCGGCAGCGGGAAGATGAATTCCACGTTGCCGATCATCTTGGACGCGCCGCCCACCGGGTTGCCGTTCTGGTCCTTCTTGCCCAGCGTGCTGGTCTGGTAGCCGCGCACCGAGCCGATACCACCGGCGTAGAAGTTCTTGAACACCGGGAACGGCGTGTTGCCGTAGCCGTGGCCATAGGCCACTTCRCCGTTGAAGGCCAGCGTGAAGGCCTTGGACAGCGGGTAGAAGTACTGCTGCTGGACGCTGGCGCGATAGTACTGCGTATCGCCGCCGGGCACGCCGATTTCGACGTTGGCCTGGGTGTAGGGGCCCTTGGTCGGCACCAGCGCGCTGTCGCGGCGGTCGCGCGCCCAGCCGATCGTGAACGGGAAGTTGTTGATCGGGTCGCCGCTGCTCTTGCCCACCTTCTGTAGCCATGCCGTGTACTGGCTCGGCGTATTGACCGAGGTGTACACCTGCGAGCGCTCGTAGCCGATGCCGAAGAACACGGTGTCGGTTTCCGAGAACGGCACGCCGAACTTGAAGCCACCGCCCATCGACACGATCTTGTAGTCCTGGTCGCCGGTGTAGTACAGCGGGCGGGACGTACGGTAGAACACGTCGGTCGAGCGGCTGATGCCGTCCACCGTGAAGTACGGGTCGTACTGCGTCAGCGAGATCGTGCGGAAGGACTTGGCGGTGTTCACGTCCAGGCCCAGGCTGGTACCGGAGCCGAACACGTTGTCCTGGCGCAGGCCGGCCTGCAGCACCAGCTTGTCCGTGGAGGAGAAGCCCAGGCCCAGGCTGATCTGGCCGGTCGGCTTCTCGGTCACGTTGACGTTCACATCGACCTGGTCGGGCGCGCCGGCCACGTCCTCGGTGGTGATGTTGGTGTCGGTGAAATAGCCGGTGCGGTTGATACGGGCCTGCGATTGCGTCAGCTTCTCGCTGTCGAACCACGAGCTTTCCATCTGGCGCATCTCGCGGCGCACCACTTCGTCGCGGGTCTTGCTGTTGCCCACCACGTTGACGCGGCGCACGTATACGCGGCGGCCCGGATCGACCATCAGCGTCAGCGCGACTTCGCGCTTTTCCTTGTCGATCTGCGGTTGCGGGTTGATGGTGGTGAAGGCGTAGCCGTAGGTGCCCAGCAGGTCGGTGATGGCCTTGGTGCTCTGGGTCAGCTTCTCGGACGAGAAGATCTCGCCCTTCTGCAGCTTGAGCAGCTTTTCCATCTCGGCCTGCTTGCCGAGCAGCTCGCCCGCCAGGCGCACGTCGGACACCTTGTACTGGTCGCCTTCCTTGATGTTCAGCGTCAGGAAGATGTCCTTCTTGTCCGGCGTGATCGAGACCTGGGTGGACTCGATGGCGAACTCGAGGTAGCCGCGGTTCAGGTAGTACGAACGCAGCGCTTCCAGGTCGGCGGTGAGCTTCTGCTTGGAATAGAGGTCGTTCTTGGTGTACCAGGACAGCCAGTTCGGGGTCGACAGCTGCATTTCATCGCGCAGCGTGCTTTCCTTGAATGCCTTGTTGCCGACGATATTGATCTGGCGGATCTTGGCCACCGGGCCTTCGTCCACATTGAACACCACCGACACGCGATTGCGGTCAACCGGGGTGATCGTGGTCTGGACGTCGGCCGCGTAGTAGCCGCGCGCCACGTACTGGCGCTTGAGCTCCTGCTCTGCCTTGTCGATCAGCGCCTTGTCGTAATAGCGGGCTTCGGCCACGCCGACCGCGCGCAGGGAGCGGCGCAGGGTGTCCTTGTCGAATTCCTTGATGCCGACGAACTCGAGCTGGGAGATGGCCGGTCGCTCTTCGACCTGGACCACCAGCACGCCGTCCTCGGAACGGATCTGGACATCCTTGAAGAAGCCGGTATTGTAGAGCGCGCGAATCGCTTCCGCGCCCTTGTCGTCGCTGAAGGTCTCGCCGACCTTGACCGGCAGGTAGCCGAATACTGTGCCGGGCTCCACGCGCTGCAGGCCTTCGACACGGATATCCTTGACTACGAATGGCTCCGCGGCCCAACTGACTGGGGTCCAGGCCGCGATGATGGCACTCGCCAGCAAGCCCAGCGAGATGCGCTTATGTCTGATCAATCTTGATCCCCTCTTTGATTCCATGCAGGATTGCGCTCCGATGCTTCACGGGGCTGCGCCTTGTCGGCGTGCGGCGCGAGGTGTCGGTGACACCCGCATGCCGCTGCCGGCAACCTACGTCTAGCCGCGCGCAAGAAACAGCCGGCTGACGTCGTTGAACAAGGCGAGCGAAGTCAGGAGCAAGACGCAGGCGATGCCGACCTTCTGCAGCACAGCCTGCCAGTGGTCTGGTACGGGCCTGCCAGTCAAAAATTCAACGCAATAATACAGCAAATGCCCCCCATCCAATACCGGAATAGGTAACAAATTCAACACACCGAGGCTGACGCTGACCAGCGCCAGGAAGCCCACAAAGGGCTGCCAGCCGAGGTTGGCGGCACGCCCGGCGTAGTCCGCCACGGTCAGCGGCCCGCTCAGGTTCTGCAGCGACGCCTGCCCCACCAGCATCTTGCCGAGCAGCTTGAGCGACAGCGCGCTGGTGGTCCAGACCTGCCCGATCGAACGGGTCATTGCCTCGGCCGGCTGGTAGCGCACGGTCTCCATTTCCACCGCCTGGCTCAGCGCCGCGCCGAGCTTGCCGGTGGCCGCGGCGCCGGCGCTGGCGCCGTCCGGGGCCGGCACGGCATCGAGCTTGACCGGCACGTCGATGCGCTGGCCGCCCCGCTCGATACCCAGCGTGACCTCGGCCCCGGGTCGCGCCCGCACCCCGCGGATCAGCTCGCCCGCCTGGGTCAGCGGCTTGCCTTGCCATGCCACCACGCGGTCGTCCTTGCGCAAGCCGGCGCGCTGCGCGGCGGAATCCGGCAGGACTTCGGTGATCGTGACCGGGCCGCCCTTGAGCGCCAGGCCCAGGATGGCGAGCGGGTCTTCCTCGGGATTGCCGCCGGTATTGGGCAGGCGCGCCAGCCGGACGTCGCGCTCGGCGCCGTCCGGCGCGCGCACGCGCAGCACCGCGCTGGCATCGCCAAAACCCTGGGCGAACACCGCCATGCGCAGGTCGTTCCAGGAGCGCACGCGCTCGGTCTCGCCATTGGCCTGCAGCGACAGGATGCGGTCGCCCTCGCGCAGGCCTGCCTGGGCCGCCGCCGTGCCGGCCGGCGGCGCGGCCACGACGGGCGCGGCCTCGCGCATGCCACCCGCGAACAGCACGAAATACAGCACCACCGCCAGCGCGAAGTTGGCCAGCGGCCCGGCCGCCACGATGGCAAAGCGCTTGCCTACCGGCTGCCGGTTGAAGGCGCGCGGCAAGTCGGCGGGATCGATGGCGGGGTCTCGCTCGGGATCGCGCTCGCGCTCGTCGAGCATCTTGACGTAGCCGCCSAGCGGAATTGCGGCGATGGTCCACTCGGTACGGTCGCGGCCCCTGGATACCCAGCGCAGCAGCGGCCGGCCGAAGCCGATCGAGAAACGCAGCACCTTGACGCCGCACAGGCGCGCGGCAAGGTAGTGACCCATTTCATGGAAATAGATCAAGATGCACAGGGCAACGACAAAGGCGATTACGGTTTGCATGGCAGGCAGCTTGTCGTCAGGGGCTGGCCGCCCCGATGGCATAAAGGATACGCCGGGCCCGTGGCCCCGCATCCCGCTGTCCGGTGGCGGCCGGCAGCGGCCGGCAACAGCCGGCTCGCCGCTATTGTCGCCGATCCCGGCAACAGCCCCGCCAAACTCAGGATGCGCCCCGGTTTTCCAGCAGCTCGGCCGCGCGGCGGCGTGCCTCCTGGTCCGCGCCCAGCACGGCTTCCAGCGCGTCGGCGCTGCCGCCCGCGGTCCGTTCGAGCACGCCGGCCACGATGCGCGCGATGTCCGTAAAGCGGACCTTGCCCTGCAGGAATGCCTCGACCGCGACTTCGTTCGCGGCATTCAGGGTCGCCGGCGCCAGCCCGCCCGCGCGCAGCGCGTCGAACGCCAGGCCCAGGCACGGGAAACGCGTGAGATCCGGGGTTTCGAAGGTAAGCGCGCCGGCAGTGGCCAGGTTCAGCGGCGAAACGCCGGCATCAATGCGCTCGGGATACGCCATGCCGTACGCGATCGGCGTGCGCATGTCGGGGTTGCCAAGCTGGGCCAGCACCGAGCCGTCGGCGTACGACACCATCGAATGCACGATGCTCTGCGGGTGGATCAGCACCTCGATGCGGTCGGCCGGCGCGGCGAACAGCCAGTGCGCCTCGATGACCTCGAGCCCCTTGTTCATCATGGTGGCGGAGTCGACCGAGATCTTGCGCCCCATCACCCAGTTCGGGTGGGCGCAGGCCTCGTCGGGCGAGATGTCGTGCAGCGTGGCCGGGTCGCGCGTGCGGAACGGGCCGCCCGAAGCCGTCAGCACCACCTTGGCCACGCCCGCGCGGTAGCGCGGGTCATCGGCCGGAAGGCACTGGAAGATGGCGTTGTGCTCGCTGTCGATGGGCAGCAGCGTGGCGCCATTTTCGCGCACGGCATCCATGAAGATGCGCCCGGACATGACCAGCGCTTCCTTGTTGGCCAGCAGCACGCGCTTGCCGGCGCGCGCCGCGGCCAGCGAGGGACGCAGGCCTGCCGCGCCGACAATGGCGGCCATTACCGCGTCCACGGCCGCATCGGTGGCAACCGCTTCCAGCGCGGCCTCGCCGTAGCCGACCTCGGTCTTGACGCCATCGGCGCGCAGCAGTGCCTGCAGTCCGGCGGCGGCCTCGGCGGAGCCCATCACGGCATGCGCCGGGCGGAACTCGCGGCACAGGGCTGCCATCTTGTCCACTTGCCGATGCGCCGTCAGCGCGTGCACGACGTAGCGCTCGGGGTGGCGCTTGATCACATCAAGCGTGCTGTCCCCGATCGAGCCGGTGGCACCCAGGACGGTAATACGACGCATATCAGATCAACTCAAAGATAGGTGGCCAGCAAAGCGGCCAACGGGAAAACGGGCAGCAGCGCGTCGATGCGATCGAGCACGCCGCCATGGCCAGGCAGCAGCCGGCTGCTGTCCTTCATGCCGACCTGGCGCTTGAGCAGCGACTCGAACAGGTCGCCCACCACGCTGGCGATCACCAGCAGCGTGGCCAGCAGCGCCACGATCACCACGCCGCCGTGGTCGGCCAGGCGCGAGTACCAGGTCGGCGAAAATGCGTGTGTGGCGGCCAGCGCGAGCGAAATCGCCAGCGCCAGCACCCAGCCGCCGAGCGCACCCTCCCAGGACTTGCCCGGGCTGATGGCGGGCGCAAGCTTGCGCCGCCCGATGGCCTTGCCGACGAAATAGGCGCCGATATCGGCCGCCCAGACCAGCACCGCCACCGACAACAGCACGCCGATGCCCAGCTCGCGCAGGACCAGGGTGGCCTGGCCGAAGGCTGGCAGCATGAACAGTCCGAGCACGACGCCCAGCGCCGTGAAGCCCGGGGTGGCGCGGCGCACGCCGCGCGCCAGCAGCACCAGCGCCACGCCCCAGCAGGCCACGCCGATCTGCAGCAACAGGGTCAGCGCATCGCGCCCGGGCGCCTCATGCCAGGCAATCAGCGCCAGCAGGCAGGCCACGGCATAGGCGTAAGGCCAGAATCCGCGCAGCCCGACCAGGCGCCCGAACTCCCAGCCCGCCAGCAGCACGATCACCGCCACCAGGCCGGCCAGCGCCGACGGCGGCGCCAGGAACAGGATCGGCAGGATCAGCAGCAACAGGCATACGGCGGTGATGACACGGGTAAGGAGCATGCGCTGGGAGGATCCCGGAGTAATGGAAAACAGCTGGAAACAGCTTCAGGCGGTGCCCGAAAGCCCGGACGGCGCCACTACCTGCGCGCTGGTGCGGCCGAAGCGGCGTTCGCGCTGCCGGTACGAGGCAAAGGCCTTGTCCAGTTCCGCGGAGTCGAAATCCGGCCAGAAAACGTCGGTGAAATAGAGCTCCGAGTACGCCAGCTGCCACAGCAGGAAATTGCTGATGCGCTGCTCGCCGCCAGTGCGGATGAACAGGTCCGGCTCCGGCGCGTACGACATGGCCAGGTGCGGCGCCAGCACGGATTCGTCGACCGAATCCGGATCGAGCATCGGAGAGCGTTGCAGCATCTTGCGCATGGCCTGCAGCAGGTCCCAGCGCCCGCCATAGTTGGCGGCGATGGTCACGGTCAGGCCGGAGTTGCCGGCGGTGCGCGCCTCGGCATCGGTGATCAGTTGCTGGATGCGCGGGCTGAAGCGGGCCAGGTCGCCAACCACGCGCACGCGGATATTGTTGGCGTGCATCTTGATCACCTCGCGGCGCAGGGCGGTCATGAACAGCCGCATCAGGAACGAGACCTCGTCGGCCGGACGGCGCCAGTTCTCCGAACTGAAGGCGAACAGGGTCAGGTACTGCACGCCCCGCGCCGCGCACGCCTCGACCACCGCYCGGACTGCATCCAGGCCACGGCTGTGGCCGGCAACGCGCGGCAGGTGCCGCTGGGTCGCCCAGCGGCCGTTGCCATCCATGATGATGGCAACGTGGCGGGGCACATAGGTGGAATCGGGGACGCCGAGCGTGGAACTGATGTGATGCATGATGAGAAACGGTACCGGACAGGGCGACAGCTGGCAAGCCGCCACCCCGTGCCTCACACCGTCATGATCTCCTTGTCCTTCTCGGCGACCATCCGTTCGATCTCGGCGACGAACTTGTCGGTCAGCTTCTGGACTTCGTCCTGCCCGCGGCGCTCGTCGTCCTCGGAGATGGCCTTGTCCTTGACCAGCTTCTTGAACTGCTCGTTGGCATCGCGACGCAGATTGCGCACGGCGACCTTGGCGCCTTCGGCCTCGCCCTTGACGACCTTGGTCAGCTCCTTGCGGCGCTCTTCGGTCAGCATGGGCATCGGCACGCGGATGGTCTCGCCCATGGTGGACGGATTCAGGCCGAGGTCGGCATCGCGGATCGCTTTCTCGATCGCGCCTACCATCTTCTTTTCCCACGGCTGCACGCTGATGGTGCGGGAATCTGCCAGGCCGACGTTGGCCACCTGGCTGATCGGCACCGGCGAGCCGTAGTAATCGACCTGTACGTGATCGAGCAGACCAGTATGGGCGCGACCAGTGCGAATCTTGGCCAGATCGGCCTTGAACGCATCAATGGTCTTCTGCATCTTCTGCTCGACGCTCTTCTTGGTGTCGGCGACGCTCATTTTTACCTCCGGGAGAAACGGGTAACCATGACCCCGGATACCGGGGTCGAAAATGAATCATTCTACTCTTTGCCGCGACCCGCGCCACCCTGCCGGGTGGCGTCCGGCCCACGGCGCCGGGCGATGCGCTTATACGTGCACCAGCGTGCCTTCGTCYTCGCCCATGATSACGYGCYTGAGCGCGCCCGGCTTGACGATCGAGAAMACCTTGATCGGCAGCTTCTGGTCGCGGCACAGGGCGAACGCGGTGGCGTCCATCACCTGCAGGTTGCGCGAGATGGCCTCGTCGAACGAAATCGTGGTGTAGCGCGTGGCGCTCGGGTCCTTCTTGGGGTCGGCGGTATAGACACCGTCCACCTTGGTCGCCTTGAGCACGATCTCGGCACCGATTTCCGCGCCGCGCAGGGCCGCGGCGGTGTCCGTGGTAAAGAACGGGTTGCCGGTGCCGGCGGCGAAGATCACCACCTTGCCCTCTTCGAGCTGGCGGATGGCGCGCGGGCGGATATAGGGCTCGACCACCTGGTCCATGCGCAGCGCGGACTGCACGCGGCCTTCGATATTGGCATGGCGCATGGCGTCCTGCAGGGCCAGCGCGTTCATCATCGTGGCCAGCATGCCCATGTAGTCGGCCGTGGCGCGGTCCATGCCCGCGGCACCGCCGGCCACGCCGCGGAAGATGTTGCCGCCGCCGATCACCACCGCGACCTGTACGCCGAGCTTCACGATCTCGGCAATGTCGTTGACCATGCCCTCGATGGTGGAACGGTTGATGCCGAAGGCATCGTCGCCCATCAGGGCTTCGCCGGACAATTTCAGTAGGACGCGCTTATAGGCAGGCATATTGATTCCCGGAGATGGAGCGGCTCGTTCTTTTGAGCCGCGTATTTGATTGCGAGCTTGAAAGCAGCGGCACGAAACGGCGCCGCCGCCAGGAAAGCCGGTTTTCGGGGTGGCCTGGCTGGCGCGGCGGGCGCGCAGGCAGACGACTGCGGAAACGGGCTATGACGGCCGCGCGGCGCGGCAAAGCGCGGCACGGACACCATTTGTGCCGAGGGGCACCTCGCGGTGCCCCTCGGCATTATACGGCGGCCTGTTTGCGCCCTACCGGGCGCGGGACTGGCCGCCAGGACTTCAGGCCTTCTGGGCGGCTGCCACCTGGGCGGCCACTTCGGCGGCGAAATCGTCCTGCTTCTTCTCGATGCCTTCGCCGACCACGTACAGGGTGAAACCCTTGACCGCGGTGTTGGCAGCCTTGAGCATCTGCTCGACGGTCTGCTTGTCGTTCTTCACGAAGGTCTGGTTCAGCAGCGACACTTCCTTCAGGTACTTCTGCACCGAACCGTCCACCATCTTGGCGACGATCTCGGCCGGCTTGCCCGATTCGGCAGCCTTCTGCTCGGCGATGCTGCGCTCCTTGGCGATCAGCTCCGCCGGCACGTCGGCCGACGACAGCGACACCGGCTTCATCGCGGCCACGTGCATGGCCACGTCCTTGGCGGCCACTTCGTCGCCGTCGAACTCGACCATCACGCCGATGCGGGTGCCGTGCAGGTAGGCTGCCAGCTTGCCGCCGTCGGCGTAGCGCTTGAAGCGGCGGATCGCCAGGTTCTCGCCGATCTTGCCGATCAGCGCGGTACGGGTGGCTTCCACGGTCACGCCGTCGATTTCCAGCGCCGACAGGGCGGCCACGTCGGCCGGGTTCTGCTTGGCGACCAGCTCGGCGACCTTGGCCGAGAAGGCGAGGAAGTCATCGTTCTTCGACACGAAGTCGGTTTCGCAGTTCAGTTCGACCAGTGCGCCGGTGGTGCCGTCGATGAAGGACACGACCACGCCTTCGGCGGTCACGCGCGAAGCGGCCTTGCTGGCCTTGTTGCCGAGCTTGACGCGCAGCAGCTCTTCAGCCTTTTCCAGGTCGCCGTCGGCCTCGGTCAGGGCCTTCTTGCATTCCATCATCGGCGCGTCGGTCTTCGCGCGCAGCTCTGCCACCATGCTTGCGGTAATTGCCGCCATTTGTCACTCCTTGGTTGGTTCGCACCGGCCTGCCCCGCGTGGGTCTGGCGGGCCCGGGCCGGAGGTATGCTCAACTTCACCCGCGACAGATCATGCCCGTGGCGGATGACAACAATTCAAAAAAAGGGGGCGTAACATCCGCCCCCTTGTCTGCCGGAAAGCCCCGGCTGCGCGCAACACCGGCTCCGGGCCGGTCGGCTAGCGTCGATGGTCAGCTGCTTGGGTGCGCGTGCGGGGATCCTTTCGGCAACAAGCCTCAGGCTTCTTCGACTTCGACGAAATCGTCGCCGCCGCGAGCGGCTTCCACCACGTCCTGCACCGCGTTGGCGCGGCCTTCCAGGATCGCGTCAGCCACGCCGCGCACGTACAGGGCCACGGCCTTGCTCGAGTCGTCGTTGCCGGGGATCACGTAGTCGATGCCTTCGGGCGAGTGGTTGGTATCGACCACGCCGATCACGGGCACGCCCAGCTTGTTGGCTTCGGTCACGGCGATCTTGTGGTAGCCGACGTCCACCACGAAGATCGCGTCAGGCACGCCGCCCATGTCCTTGATGCCGCCGATGGACTTCTGCAGCTTGTCCATTTCGCGCTCGAACATCAGCGCTTCCTTCTTGCTCATGGTTTCCAGCGCGCCGGCTTCCTTGGCGGCTTCCATGTCCTTGAGGCGCTTGATCGAGATCTTGACGGTCTTGAAGTTGGTCAGCATGCCGCCGAGCCAGCGGGCGTCGACGTAGGGCATGCCGGCACGGCCTGCTTCTTCAGCCAGGATTTCGCGCGATTGGCGCTTGGTGCCCACGAACAGCACGGTGCCGCGGTTTGCTGCCAGCTGACGCACGTACTTCAGCGCGTCCTGGAACATCGGCAACGTCTTTTCGAGGTTGATGATGTGAATCTTGTTGCGATGACCGAAGATGAACGGAGCCATCTTGGGGTTCCAGAAGCGGGTCTGGTGGCCAAAGTGGCAACCGGCTTCCAGCATTTCGCGCATGGTAACGGACATGTAATTCTCCAAAAGGGTTAGGTCTGAAATCCGCCCCGACATTCCTCAAAAGGAACACCCCGGATGGACGGACTCGCGATTTCAAATTTCTGGCTACTTCTAGCTACTTCAGGCTTTACGAAGCGGCGCCGAGGACACAGGTCGCAGAAAGCGCCGTGCCAGGGACATTCGAAAGAAAGCCAGCCCAAGATTGTAGCAACAAAAACCCACTTCGCTCAAGGGGCCCGGCATTGCGATGACAGGAAGGCGCGCCGCCGGGCCCGGCAAGCGATGCTCGCCGCACCCTGCTGCCGGCGCGGGCGGACAATCGCCGCCAGGGGCCCGCGCAGCCCATTTTGGCTGCGGTGGGGGCGCGATGGTGCGATAATCTCACCTTTCAGACCCGAATTGAGGCGCAGCCAGTGGCTTCGCCGCCACATTTGCGAGCAGCATGAGCATCCATATCAAGAACGCCGACGATATCGCCCAGATGCGGGTAGCGTGCCGGCTGGCCTCCGAAGTCCTCGATTACATCACGCCCTTCGTCAAGCCCGGCGTGACCACCGGCGAACTCGACCGGCTGTGCCATGCCTACATGCGCGACGTCCAGGGCACGGTGCCCGCGCCGCTGAACTACGCGCCGCCCGGCTATCCGCCCTTCCCCGGCGCCATCTGCACCTCGGTCAACGACGTGATCTGCCACGGCATCCCGGGCGATCGCGTGCTCAAGTCCGGCGACGCGGTCAACCTGGACATCACCGTCATCACCAAGGAAGGCTACTACGGCGACACCAGCCGCATGTTCATCGCCGGCGAGGGCTCGATCCTGGCCAAGCGCCTGGCCCAGGTCACCTTCGAATGCATGTGGAAGGGCATCATGCAGGTGCGCCCGGGTGCCCGCCTCGGCGACATCGGCCATGTGATCCAGGTCCACGCGGAAGGCGCCGGCTACACCGTGGTGCGCGAATACTGCGGCCACGGCATCGGCAAGAATTTCCACGAAGACCCGCAGATCCTGCACTACGGCCGCCCCGGCACCGGCATGGAAATCCAGGCCGGCATGATCTTCACCATCGAGCCGATGGTCAACGCCGGCAAGCGCGACATCCGCACCATGCCCGACCACTGGACCGTCAAGACGCGCGACCGCAGCCTGTCGGCCCAGTGGGAGCACACCATCCTGGTGACCGAGACCGGCTACGACGTGCTCACCGTCTCGGCGGGCACGCCGGCGCCGCCCGCCTTCGTCACCGATTCTGTCGCAGCCTGACGCTAACTGGGCGCCAAAGTTGGCGCCCTTCTTTTTTCAGCCGTCCCTTCGATGTCCCAAGCCCAACCCATGGACGCCACGCCGGAACTCATCCTCGCCACCCGTGTTCGCGATCAGTTGAAGGCCGACAAGCAGGCCGTGTTCGACGAATTCAACACGCACGGCCACGTCGGCCACCTGCTCACGCGCCTGCGGCGCGCGGTGGACACCGCGCTGGTCGAGGCATGGCGCGGCCTGGGCCTGCCGGCGCAGTGCGCGCTGGTGGCGGTGGGCGGCTACGGGCGCGGCGAACTGTTCCCGCACTCGGATGTGGACGTGCTGCTGTTGCTGCCGTCCGAGCCGGACGCGGACACCACCTGCCGCCTGGAAAAGTTCATCGGGCTGTGCTGGGACCTGGGCCTGGAGATCGGCTCTGCCGTGCGCACGGCGGATGACTGCATCCGCGAGTCGCGCCAGGACGTCACCATCCAGACCTCCCTGCTCGAAGCGCGCCTGCTGACCGGCAGCCGCAAGCTGTTCACCGAGTTGCAGACGCGCTACCAGGCCGACCTGGACCCGCGCGCCTTCTTCCAGGCCAAGCTGCTGGAAATACGCCAGCGGCACGCCAAGTACCAGGACACCCCCTACGCGCTCGAACCCAACAGCAAGGAGAGCCCCGGCGGCCTGCGCGACCTGCAGGTGATCCTGTGGATGACCAAGGCCGCGGGCCTGGGCGACAGCTGGAAGGAACTGTTCGAGCGCGGCCTGCTGAGCGAGCGCGAAGCGCAGGAGCTGCAGCGCAACGAGCGCCTGCTCAAGACCATCCGGGCGCGCCTGCACCTGGTGGCCGGACGCCGCCAGGACGTGCTGGTGTTCGACCTGCAGACCGCGCTGGCCGAAGCGTTCGGCTACCGCCAGAACAACAACAAGCGCGCCAGCGAGCAGCTGATGCGGCGGTACTACTGGGCGGCCAAGGCCGTCACCCAGCTCAATATCGTGCTGCTGCTCAATATCGAGGCCATGCTGTTCCCCAGCGAATCCAAGGTGACGCGCGTCATCAACGAGCGCTTCGTCGAACGCCAGGGCATGCTGGAAATCACCAGCGACGATCTCTACGAGCGCGAGCCGCACGCCATCCTGGAAACCTTCCTGGTGTACGAGCGCACGCCAGGGGTCAAGGGCCTGTCGYCGCGCACCCTGCGCGGCCTGTACAACGCGCGCACGGTGATGGATGCGCGCTGGCGCAACGACCCCGAGAACCGCCGCCTGTTCCTGGCCATCGTGCAGGAGCCGCAAGGCATCACCCACGCGCTGCGCCTGATGAACCAGACCAGCGTGCTGGGTCGCTACCTGATCAATTTCCGCCGCATCGTCGGSCAGATGCAGCACGACCTGTTCCACGTCTACACCGTGGACCAGCACATCCTGATGGTGGTGCGCAATATGCGCCGCTTCGCCATCGTCGAGCACACGCACGAATTCCCGTTCTGCAGCCAGCTTATCGCCACCTTCGACCGCCCCTGGGTGCTGTGGGTGGCGGCGCTGTTCCACGACATCGCCAAGGGCCGCGGCGGCGACCACTCCAAGCTCGGCACCAGCGATGCGCGCCGCTTCTGCAAGCAGCACGGCATCGGCCGCGAGGACACCGACCTGATCGCCTGGCTGGTCGAGCACCACCTGACCATGAGCCATGTGGCGCAGAAGCAGGACCTGACCGATGCCGACGTGATCCATGCCTTCGCCCGCGTGGTSGGCAAYGAACGCTACCTGACCGCGCTGTACCTGCTGACGGTGGCCGACATCCGCGGCACCAGCCCCAAGGTATGGAATGCGTGGAAGGGCAAGCTGCTCGAAGACCTCTACCGCATCACGCTGCGCGTGCTCGGCGGCGCCCGCGTCGACCCGCACTCGCTGTGGTCGCAGCGCAAGGAAGACACCATCGCGCAGTTGCGCCTGAAGGCCTTCGACCCCGAACTCGGCAAGCCGCTGTGGGCCCAGCTCGACGTGGCCTTCTTCCTGCGCCACGACGCACGCGACATCGCCTGGCTCACGCGCCACCTCTACAACAAGGTCAGCAGCGACGGCCCGGTGGTCAAGGCGCGCGTATCGCCCGCCGGCGAAGGCATGCAGGTGGCGGTCTACGTCAAGGACCAGCCGGACGTGTTCACGCGCATCTGCGGCTACTTCGAACGCAAGAGCTTCTCCATCCAGGAAGCCAAGATCCACACCACCCGGCACGGCTACGCGCTCGACACCTTCCAGGTCACCGATCCCGGCATCGGCGGCGCGGCCAGCGGCAACTACCGCGACATCATCGCGCTGGTCGAGCACGAACTGGCCGAGCGCCTGCAGGCGCATGCCCCGCTGCCGGAACCCTCGCAAGGCAGGCTGTCGCGCCAGTCGCGCAGCTTTCCGATCAAGCCGCGCGTGGACCTGCGCCCCGACGAGCGCGGCCAGTACTACCTGCTGTCGCTCTCGGCCAATGACCGCACCGGCCTGCTGTACGCCATCTCGCGCGTACTGGCCAAGCACCGCATCTCGGTGCATACCGCCCGCATCAACACGCTCGGCGAGCGCGTTGAAGACGTTTTCCTGGTCGACGGCAGCCGCCTCGCCTCGGACAACAAATTGCAGTTACAGCTTGAACAGGACCTGCTGGCGGCGCTGGCCATCTAGGCCGGACGCCCCGCATTGAAGATATGACCGATGACACTTCGCCCAAGCGCAAGACGCTGGGCATCAAGGCCACACCCGCTGGCAATACCCGCAAGCCCGCCGCTACCCGGCCGGTGCGGGTGTCCGACCTGAACCGCCAGCGCGTGCGGGCCGTGGTCGACGGCATCAAGCAGGCACAGGAACGCGCGGGCGGCAGCGACCGCCCGCGCAAGAAACCCGAAGACGGCGCGCAACGCCCGCCGCGCGGCCCGCGCACGGGAGACGGCCAGGACCATCCGCGCCGTTTCGGCGGCCAAGGCGACGATCGTCCGCGCCGTTTCGCCCCCGGCGAAGGCCAGGACCGTCCGCGTCGTTCTGCTCCCGGCGAAGGCCAGGATCGTCCGCGCCGGTTTGCTCCTGGCGAAGGCCAGGATCGTCCCCGCCGCTTCGGCGGYGAAGGCGATGACCGCCAGCGCCGYTTCACCCCCGGCGAAGGCCAGGACCGTCCGCGTCGGTTTGCTCCTGGCGAAGGCCAGGATCGTCCCCGCCGCTTCGGCGGYGAAGGCGATGACCGCCAGCGCCGTTTCACCCCCGGCGAAGGCCAGGACCGTCCGCGTCGTTTTGCTCCTGGCGAAGGCCAGGAYCGSCCYCGCCGCTTCGGTGGCGAAGGCGATGATCGCCAGCGCCGYTTCACYCCCGGCGAAGGCCAGGACCGTCCGCGTCGKTTTGCTCCTGGCGAAGGCCAGGATCGTCCCCGCCGCGTCAGTGGCGAAGGCGACGATCGCCAGCGCCGTTTCGGCCCGCGCGAAGGTGATGACCGTCCGCGCCGCTTCGCTCCCGGCGAAGGCCAGGACCGTCCCCGCCGCGTCAGTGGCGAAGGCGACGATCGCCAGCGCCGTTTCGGCCCGCGCGAAGGCGATGACCGTCCGCGCCGCTTCGCTCCCGGCGAAGGCCAGGACCGCCCCCGCCGCCCGTACGATGGTGGCCAGCGCGATAACCGCGGCAGCCGGCCCGAACGTGCGGAGCGCTCCGAGCGCCCGGCGCGTGCCGAGCGTCCCGCGCCCGCGGCGCAGGCACCGCGCGCCGAAGGCGGCGCCGACGGCCTGGTGCGCCTGTCCAAGCGCATGTCCGAACTGGGCCTGTGCTCGCGCCGCGAAGCCGACGAATGGATTCCGCGCGGCTGGGTACTGGTCGACGGCCAGCCCGTGACCGAACTCGGCTCGCGCGTCAGCCCGGACGCCAATATCGAAATCCACCAGGCCGCGCGCTCGGAGCAAGGCGAGCGCGTGACCGTGCTGCTGCACAAGCCGGTGGGCTATGTGTCGGGCCAGGCCGAGGACGGCTATGAGCCGGCCGCGGTGCTGTTCGCGCCGGAAAACCAGTGGGAGCAGGATCCCACCCACAAGCGCTTCGCGCCGTGGCAGCGCAAGAGCCTCGCCCCCGCCGGCCGCCTCGACATCGATTCCACCGGCCTGCTGGTGCTGACGCAGGACGGCCGCGTCGCGCGCCACCTGATCGGCGAGGACTCGACCGTGGAGAAGGAATACCTGGTGCGCGTGCAGTGGGAGTCGCCCGAAGGCCTGGTCGAGCGCAATATCTCGAACGTCTTCCCCGCCGAACTGATCGAGAAGCTGCGCCACGGCCTGTCGCTCGATGGCGAAGCGCTCAAGCCGGCCAAGGTGAGCTGGCAGAACGAGGAGCAGTTGCGCTTCGTGCTCCGCGAGGGCAAGAAACGCCAGATCCGCCGCATGTGCGAACAGGTCGGCCTCCAGGTGGTCGGCCTCAAGCGCGTGCGCATGGGCCGCATCGTGCTGGGCGACCTGCCGGTTGGCCAGTGGCGCTTCCTCGGCCCCTTCGAAAAGTTCTGAGCCCCGCGCCCTGAACTGAATACCGGCGGCCGTCCTGGCCGCCGGCACATCCCCGCAGACGCTCTTCAGCCAAGCCGCGCGCCGACCAGCGCCACGGCTTGCTGCCACACCTCGCGCTGGCGCCTCAGGTAATCCTGCGCGGCCGCGCCCGTCAACGCCACTGGCTCGGCACCATCCGCCTGCAAGCGCTGGCGCAAGGCCGGCGCCGCCATCACGCGGCCGAGGCGCGCGGCCAGCGCCGCGCGCCTCGGTGCCGCCCAGCTCGCCGGCGCAAGCACGCCGTACCAGGCTTGCTGGTCCATGCCGGCAATACCGGACTCGCCGAACGTCGCCACCTGCGGCGCCAGTGCGCTGCGCCGGCTGCCGGTCACGGCCAGCGCGCGCAGCCTGCCCTGGCGCACCAGCGGCAGCGCCGCCTGCAGCGTACTGACCAGCACGCTGACATGCCCGCCCTGCAGGTCGGTCATGGCGCGGGCGCTACCCGGGTAGGGAATATGCGTCATCTGCACGTCCGCCTGCCRGCATAGCAGCTCGCCGACCAGGTGCGCGCTCGACCCGATGCCGAGCGAGGCATAGCCGAGCTGGCCGGGGTGCCTGCGCGCCTCGTCCAGCAGCTCGGGCAGGCGCATGTCGGCGGTCGCGGTCAGCAGCACGTGCGGCGTGCTGGCGACGATGGCCAGCGGCACCAGGCCCGGGGCGAGCGCCTGCGGCGCCAGCAAGGGAGCGATGCTGACCGAGCCTACGGTGCCCAGCAGCAGCGTGGGGCGGTCCGCGGGCGCGCGAGCCGCCTCCTGCAATGCAATCTGCCCGGCTGCGCCGGGACGGTTCTCCACCACCGTGAGGCAGCCGTCCAGGCTGAGACTGTCCGCCACCAGCCGCGCCACGTGGTCCGCACCGCCGCCGGCGCCATAGCCCACCAGCAGGCGGCAGGCCGGCTCGGCGGCGTGCGCGGGATGCCGGTACAGGCCCAGCACGGCCAGCGCCGACAGGCCGGCCAGCGCGCCGAGCTGCCGGCGCCGCGCGGCGGAAGCCACGGACAAGGAGGGAGAAGACGGGCGCGCTGGCGACGGCGCAGTGCCGCGGCGCGGGCCCCTGGAGACATGCATGACGGCAGGAGAAAGGTGCGGCCGGCATCAGATGCCGGTGCCGGCGGGATGCGTCATGCTAGCACCGCCGCACCGCCCTGCCCGCCCGGGCAAACCCGGCGGCCGGGCGGCAGCCGCGCCGTGCTCTACAACTGCGGCGCGCGGCAGGCCGCGCCATTCGCGTTGGCCGATTCCGCCAGCCCGAACGCCGTCCTGGCCCCGCATTGCGAGCCGAGCATGCGTGCCTGGTCGTGGCCCACGCCCACCACCTCGAAGGCCTGGTGCCGCACCGGCGGCCGCTGGCTGCCAAGCCTGCCGCCCAGGTAGTTCTCGTAGCGCAGGTAGCCACGYGCGCGCTCCAGCCGCGTCGGCCCTTCGGCCTCGGCGCCGCAGGCCTTGTCGAGTACGCRGTGGTTGGGGTCGTTGTCGTTAGACCCGACCAGATAGGTCACCTGCCGCTGCAGGTAGCGGCGGAACAGCGCATCGCCGGTCGCGCCGCGCGCATACGGAACCATATCGAGCATGCCATAGCGGTACTTGTCGTAGTCCGCGCAGACGGACGTGTCATAGAGCGCGAAGCCCTTGCCGCTCGGCCGCTCCGGCGTGAAATAGAGATAGGACGAAGGATTCGCCACCACGTAGCGCAGGTCGGTGCCGCTGGCGCGGATGCGCTCGTCGACATTGTTCAGCACCGCATAGCGGTGCACCAGTTGCGCGCCGCCGGAATGGCCCGCCACGGTCACGCGCGTCACGCCGGGAAAGCGGGACTTGTCCGTGACCATGCCGACGAGGTCGTCCAGGACCTGCAGCGAACTGACCGAGAACGGGGCGTTGACGGCATTCTCGCCACCCATCCAGCCCTGCACGCTCCACACCGGCATGTCATCGAAACCCTTGCCCTTGGCCTGGTCCGGCGTCCCGGGGAAATTGGGCGCAAGCAGCAGCACCTCGTCTGGGTTGCGCCCGGTCTGCCTGAGCAGATCCGCGCCGGCCGCGAAGTAGTCGTCGCCGTTGCGTTGCAGCCCGTGCTGCACGAAGATCACCTCGCGGATGCCGCGCAGGTCGCCGTCGAGCGGATGGCTGGCGTAGACCGGGAAATCGTAGGCTTGCGCGCCGGCGCCCAGCCGTACGCGCTGCCAGTGCACGGCGGCGGTCTTGCCCGCCGCCGGCGCGGCGGAAGGGGCGGCTACCGCCGCACTGCCCTGGCCGGGCGCCGCGCAGCCGAACTGGGCTGCCGCCGCCAGCACGCTCAACGCGCACAGCGCGCGCCGCAATGTCTTCATGTCTTGTCTCCTGATGCCGTGGCGCCCCTGCGCCTGTTTTCGACGGCCATGGCCGATCATGCTAGGCCACCGCGGGCCGGATGTAAAATATATGCAAACATACAATGGCATATCTTATAAATATGCCTCGACACCCGCTCGCAAAGACTCGCATGGAACTGAGACACCTCCGCTATTTCCTCACCGTGGCCGAAACCGGCCATATCACGCGTGCCGCCGAGCAACTCGGCATCCAGCAGCCGCCGCTCTCGCAGCAACTCAAGGCGCTGGAAGCCGAACTTGGCGTGATCCTGTTCGAGCGCCAGCCGCGCGGCGTGGTGCTGACCGCGGCCGGACGCGCGTTGCGCGCCGACGTGCTGGATATCTTCGCGCGCCTGGAACAATCCCGCCAGCGCATGCAGCGCATGGCGCGCGGCGAGGAGGGCTCGCTCTCGGTCGGCTTCACCAGTTCGGCCGCGGCCCACAAGCTCACGCCCGAGGTCCTGCGTGCCTGCCGCCGCCAGCACCCCGGCATCGCGCTCAAGCTGAGCGAGAGCAACGCCGCCGAGGTCACCGAGCAGCTCGCCACCGGCTGCCTGGATGTCGCGCTGTTGCGCGCCCCGGTGGAACGCCCCGCCGGCCTGCGCTTCGACCTGCTGCTGGAAGAGGAAATGGTGATCGCGCTGCCGCTGGACCATCCCCTGCTGCGCAAGCGCGGCGGCCCGGCGCAGGGACCGATCTCCCTGCGCGCGCTGGCCGGCGACGATTTCATCCTGGTGCGGCGGCCCGGCGCGCCGGGCATGTACGGCGACCTGCTCAACGTATGCGAGCAGCTCGGCTTCACGCCCCACGTGGGCGCGGAAGTCGAGCGCATGCTGAGCAACCTCAACCTGGTGGCCGCGGGCGCGGGCGTGAGCGTGGTGCCAGCCTCGATGGCCGGCCTCAACCCGCACGGCGTGGCCTACCGTCCGATGCTCGAAGCCGACCGCCTGCGCGCCCCGCTCACGCTGGCCTACCGCGCGAGCGACGACGATCCTGCCTGCGCCGCGCTCGTCGCGCTGACCCACCGCATCGCGGCGCGCCACCGGCGCCGCGCGAAGCCCGCCGCGGGCAGCTGAAGCACCCGCAGCCATTCCCGGCCCGGACATGGGTCAATACAACAGGCCCAGCTCGAAGCTGCCGCTGCGCGTGCCGGACAGCACGCCACCGCTCGCGGTGTACGCCCCGCTCACCCCGCCCGTCGCGCCGATCACACCCAGCACCGGCTGGTTGTAAGCCAGCGCGCCGCTCGCGCTGCCGCGCGTGATGGCAAGGCCCGCCAGGTCGGCGTTGAGCTGCGTGCCGTCGCTCACGCTCACGCGATAGCTGCCGTCCGCGGCCCCCGCTGCCAGCGGCAGGCTGGCCGGCTGCGGCGCGTAGAACTGCAT
>NZ_JBFTND010000103.1:0-24958 GCF_056397305.1 Cupriavidus sp. 05N40 | reverse complement strand
ACCGGAGGCTGGTATGGAGTGGTTGGGCCGGCGGGTATGCCCAAGGATGTGGCACAAACACTCAGCAATGAGATTTCCAAAATCATGAAGATGCCGGATGTCCGCGAGCGGTTTATCGCCGAGGGTGCTGAGCCGGTTGGCTCGAATGGCCCGGAAATGCTGACATTCCTCGGACGCGATACCGAGCGGTGGGGGATGGTGGTGAAAGCGGCACACATTGCGCTGCAATAGCGCAAACCGATCGTTTCAGAAAGTTCTCTGCGTCCTCACCGTCATTCAATTGGTTGCCATGGCTACACCTATCAGCAAGACATCTCAAGAGCCGCCTCCGGGCCACGCGCGTAACCTCATTGAATATCTGCGCGCCTTGGGCGACGAAACGCCGCGCGATGCAATAGATAAAGCACGTTGGTGTCTTCTCGACGCTATTGGTTGTGCTCTGCTTGGCGTGCGGCAACCCTGGGGCAAGATCATGGCAGAGGAAGTCATCGCGGATTCTTCTCGTGGCTCTTCCACTATCCTGGGCTGCGTCGATGAGGTTGCCTCGAGCCAAGCTGCGCTCTGCAATGGTACCGCGATGCATGGATTTGAACTCGATGATCTGCTATCCGCCGCCTTGGTTCACCCCGGTGCAGTCATCGTTCCAGCAGTACYCGCAGCGGGGGAAGCCGTCGATGCGTCTGGTGTGCAGATTCTTCGGGCTATTGTGGCTGGCTACGAGGCAACTGCACGCATCAGCATGGCGCTGGGCACGGAGCCCTCCCAGCGCGGGTTCCACAAGACCAGTGTAGTGGGGCCTGTTGCCGGCGCCCTGGCGGCGGGGGTGGCAATGCGCCTGCCACTCGAACAACTATTGAGCGCAACCGGCCTTGCTTGCTCGTGTGCGTCTGGCGTCAAGAACTTTGCTCTGGGTTCCGCGGGAATGGTAAAGCGGATGCATGCGGGCCGAGCGGCGGAAGCGGGTGTTCGAATGGCGATGCTCGCTCGTCGTGGTTTTACCGCCCCCCCAACGGCGATTGACGGAAAGTTCGGATTGCTGGATGCATTTGGCGGCGGGAGGGCACAGCCGGAGTTATTGGACGCAGGCCTCGGGACTGGATGGGCAATCGACGATGTCTGGGTAAAGGTCTATCCAATTTGTGGGTGGATCCAGGGCGTTGTACAGCTTCTGCTTGCAATGCGGGAGCAAGTCGGTATCGATGTGCGGGAAGTAGAGAAGATTGTCGTCGCGACAAGTGCGTTCGCTGTCCAGAACAACGCCAATGCGGACGTCTGCGATACTATGGATGCCCAGTACAGCATCCCATACTGTGCAGCTTTGGCGCTTACCGGAGATCCGAGCGACCCGATGGCGTTTAGCCCCGACGCCATTCGAGATCCTATGAATTCGAGTGTTGCCAGGCGTGTTGAACTGGTGGTCGATCCAGTCGCGGAACTGGTCTATCCACGACAGTTCGCCTGTCGTGTGGAAGTTCACTTGAAGAATGGAGAGGTGCATCGTGCGGAGACGCGTGACGCACACGGGACACCGGGGGATCCATGCGATGAAGAGGAGAGGATCGCAAAGTTCAATCGCATGGTTCGGCTGTCAGGCCTGCCAATTCCTGCGCAGGAAGTCGTCGATCGTGTGTGCCGACTGGAAACACTGCCTTCGGTGCGGATGCTGACGCGTTTGCTGAGCCCTCAACGAGGAGTAACACGAGAGCTGTAAGGCATGCGAGGACCAGCGCAGGCGCTGGTCCTCGCTGGCCGCTCGATATTCTTCATATTCCAATCTGCTCTGGAGTCGTCATGAAAGTGGAAGGGCAGTGCCACTGTGGGGCCATCCAGTATGAGGCGGAGGTCGAACCTGGCACCATCTCCATATGCAATTGCGCGGACTGTCAGATGCAGTCTGGCTCAGCCTTTCGCGCAAACATTGCGGCCTCTGGGCTATGAGTTGGGTCGACCGGTGAGACAAATATGGACGAAGCGGCGCTTTGAATGGATGCCTGATATCGATGGCGTCGTAGAGTTCGAAGGCCAGCCATAGGTCTCGGTGCCGCGGCCCCTTGACCTCGGCTTCTTCATTCATCCGAGCGATGGCTGATGGTATCGAGCTGCTAGCACCGCTGAGATGATCCATTGGCACAGGTGCAGCCTTTCGAAGCGCGCCCCGTGCCCGCCCGTCGTGCCATCCCGACATTGGAATGCCGCACGCCCGATGGCAATGTCGCTCGTCAGCCGGCCGGACGCCAGTTTTTTGCCTGGAATTCTTCGTAGGCTTCGTCTGCCCAAGTCAGAGCCCGTGCGGCTTCACACATGATTATCGTGAGGCCTGCTCCTGCGAGTACGACGGCTTGGACATGTTCCTTGGAAAGACCGAGGGAGAACAGCCGGATCGCGTGAATCTTGAATTGCACCTCCTTGCCCAGCAAAGCGAACTGCACCGCGATAATCGTCTCGTAAGTAGTCTCGTCTAATGTCTCGGCATTGCCGAGCGCCGCGCGCATCTGCTTGTAGTGCCCGAGCGCCTGCGGGTTGACGGCGGCGATGATTTCACTGGTGCTGTTGACGTCTGTCGTCTTCATATGCGATCCAAAGTTGTATGCGCTTGATCCGCGGTGCAAGCGTTAGTCGGCGTGGCGCCTGAGCCCGAGAGGGTCTTATCGATGTGCCAGGCGCGCGATCTGCGCGGCATCGTGGTCGGCTGTAGGCGGAAACAACGGCTCAAGCGCTAGCGGATTCCGGTATCCGTTATGATTGCTGAGATATCGAATTGCGGCAGCCTTGCAAGGGCCGGCGGTGGAGGAATTTCTCTTCGCACCCCACGGCCTCGTGCACCAGCGTGTGCGGCACCCTGGCGATCATCTGCTGGTTGCCGGGGCTCCATCGCAGCCGAATCCGCTCCTCTGGCGCGAGCACCGCGGTGCGGCCCTCGGCAATCCACAGTCGGTGGCTGTCACATTCGATCTCGGCGCCGGCTCCGAGCGACGTATGCACGAGGGAAAGTCCCCGAACGGGCGAGCGGATATCTCGACTTCGGCGCCATGGCGCAGCGCGTAGATCTTCAGGCGATTGATCTCACCCTTGAACATCGCCGCATCTGGCGCGCCAGGCTTCCAGCCCAGCACATGGTCAGTGAGTTCGCGAGAGACGTGGTCATGCGCCTCCACGCACACATCGGATCGGAGCAGCGGATTGCTATATGGCGCGGAGAGGGCAGGGGGCCGCGGAGAAAGTAGCTATTGCCCGTGTTTCCGGCCTTGCGGTGGTTTCACTGAGCCGCTGCACTGAAACTGCCTGGAAAGGCACAGACTGATCTGCGGGAGGGCTGATTGCCCTTTTCCTTTCCCTGCGCCGGGTACCCGAAAAGCAAAAACCCCACACTTCGGAAAGTGTGGGGTTCGGCAGCAATCTGAAGTCCACATCCGGGCGGGCCACTTCGCCAAGGCATGCGAAGCGGGCTCCTCTTGGTGCCTTTCCCAAGACCTATGGGGCAGGCTGGAGAGGGAAGCGGTCCCCGACCCGGGTTCGCCCCTTTTAGAGGGCGGCGCGGTCAGACGCTATGTAGTACCTGGCACCGTCGGTATAGGTGTCGAATTTGCCGCTTTTCGCGCCGTCAGTGTACACATCGTACTTTCCAGACCGCGCGCCGTCGGTGTAAGTGTCGAATTTGCCACTCTTGGCGAACGCTGGAGCTGCCAGCAGGGCGGCTGCGACTGCGGCGATAGCGATCAGGGCATGGCGATTGGTATTCATGGCTCACCTCTTTCTTAAAGCTGGTGGATGCCATTCTCTTGGTCTGACTTGTTGCATTGCGGCATCCGATGACCGCATATTAGGGGTTTCCCTCATGGAGGTAAACCCCAGCATTCACAACGATTGGTTTCAATACCGACAATAATCTGGCCTGAGCCGGAAAAATTCCGTTGGACTATCCCAGGAGTGGCCCAGGAATCGATGCGCATCCTCGGGAACGGTTGGCGCCACACCTTGCACTGTGCGGCGCCAATGAAGCAGTGGAACATCACTCGCTGACGACCAGCTCGGACTCCGGCACTTCGAGCAACGGCTTCTTTGCAGTGCGGCTGCGCCAGGCCGACCAGGTCACGCCGATCAGCAGAAGCGCCGACGCGACAACGAAGGTGCAGCTGATCGGCCGCTGCAGGAACACGGTCATGTCACCGCGCGAGAGCAGCAGGGAGCGGCGGAAGTTTTCCTCCACCATCGGCCCGAGCACGAAGCCGAGCAGGATCGGCGCCACTGAGAACTCCAGGCACATGAGCAAGGCGCCGATCAGGCCGAAGGCCAGCACTTCCCAGATCTGGAACAGGCTGCTCTGGGTGCTGAACACACCCACCGCGATGAAGAACATGGCTGACGGGAACAGGTAGCGGTACGGCACCTGCAGAAGCTTGACCCAAACGCCGATCATCGGAACGTTCAAGATCATCAGCAGCACGTTGCCGATCCAGAAACTGGCGATCAGGCCCCAGAAAATGTCCGGGTGCTCGCTGATCAGCTGTGGCCCCGGGCTGATGCCCTGGATCATCAGCGCGCCGAGGATCAGCGCCATCACTGCGTCGCCAGGAATTCCCAGGCTCATGGTGGGGATGAAGTCCACCTGCGTCTTGGAGTGCGAGGAGGCCTCAGGTGACGCAACCCCCGCGATCATTCCCGTGCCAAACTTTTCCGGCGTCTTGGAAATCTTGCGCTCCAGCGCATAGGCTACGAAGGTCGTGATCGTCGGCCCCGTTCCGGGCATGGCGCCGAACAATGTTCCTACGCCGGTGCCGCGAACCATCGGCCAGAAGGCCGTCTTGAGTTCGGCCAGGCTTGGGCGCATGTCGCGGATGCGCAGCTTGGTCTTGGCAGTGACAGTGCTCATTCGGTTGACGTTCAGCAGGAAGTCCGCCACACCGAATAAACCCATGGCGATCGCTACCAGCTCCAGCCCGTCGCTCAGCTCGGGAATGCCCATCGCAAAGCGGAAGGCCCCCGTGTTGACGTCGGTGCCTACCACGCCGCAAAGCAGCCCGAACAACGTCATCGCTACCCCCTTCAGCGGTGAGCCACGCGACATCGTCGAGCCGGCCAGCAAGCCCAGCAACATGATCGAGAAGATCTCGGCAGGGCCGAACTTGAACGCAATCGCCGTCAGAACTGGCGACGCGAAGATCATCACGAGAATGCCCACCGATGCGGCGAAGAACGAGCAGATCATGGTGATGCCCAGCGCGGTGCCGCCCTTTCCTGCGCGAGTCATCGGGTAGCCGTCCAGGCAGGTGACTGCGTGCGGCGGGTGGGACGGCAGGTTCAGCAGGATCGCGCCGATCGCGCCGCCATATTGCGAACCGTAGAAGATACCCGCCAGCATCAGGATGGCGGGCACCGGATGCATCGCGTAGGTCAGCGGCAGGAGGATGGAGATCGCGGAGAGCGCGCCCATGCCGGGCAGCACGCCGATCAGGTTTCCGACCAGCACGCCGAAAAACGACCACATCAGGTTGGTGCCCTGAAAGGCGACGCCGAACCCGAACCAGAGATCATGCAAAGCATTGGAAACCATAGCAGTCAAACCCCCCAGCCAAACAGCGGCAATTGCAGCTTCAACGCCCACCAGAACACGCCCGCGGCCACCACGCACATGGCCAGCGCGAGCAGCGCGGCCTGCTTGAGGCTATTGCTGCGGTCACCCAGGGCGGAAATAAAGACAATGGAGAAAGTGGCCGGGATCAGGCCGCCGTACTTGCCGAACAGCAGGAACGCGAGCGCACCCAGCACGATGCACACGGCCCCGCGCAGGTCCGGCGCGCTATGGCTGTGGCCGTGTCCGGCAGGCTGCGCGGCCTGAGGTGAATCGCCGCGGGCGGACATTGCAATCAGCACGCCAACCAGGGCCAGTAGCGCACCCACGGCCACCGGGAAGAAGCCGGGGCCCATGTGGCTCAACGTTCCGGTGTGGTACTGAAGGCCGGCTGCCACCGCGGCCAGGCCTACCAGCGTCATCAACGCGCCCCCGTAATAGTCCTTCCTGAAACGATGCGAGGTGTTCATGCTGCGCCCCTCCTGCCGTTGTGCAGCGTGGGCTGCGATGTGACACTGCCCGCCTCGGGGCAGCGCTCTTTGGCACGTCGTCTGATCATGGATTGGTCTCCTTCGTTCCGTTCTATGAGAACGCCGATGACCATGCGCCCTTCGATCAGGGCGGTGGCGCAACGGGTGAGAGGACTCTAAAGCCGGCTGCTTCCAACCGGCTTTCAGTCGGCTTGCGGCAAGCTTTCTAAATATGTCACGATGTGATGTAATAAATTCAGGGCCACGTAATCTTAGTGAAATCCCTAGGGAGGATCCGTTGCCTGCTGGCGCTTTCTCGCAGCCGCTTCAATGGCCGTCGCGGTGGCCCAAGGGTGGCCTGCTTGAAGCGCCCGGGATGCGTGCCGGTGAGAACCACCGCCCTGACCGCCGCATCGGACTCCACCTTGACAACGCCGCCAGATCTGCATCGTTCACCGCGTCCTAAGGCCAGTAGAGGGAGCGCTGACTAGGCAGTTGTTGTCTGCGGGAAAATCTCAGTACAAATATCGCGCAAATTTGGTATGATGTACGTCATGCGAAATATGAAGATCAACGCTAGAAGCGTCGCCAAGGAAGCGTCGCACGAGCGCATTGTGGCCGCGGCTGCCCGAGCGATCCGGCGCAGTGGTTATGACGGCGCTGTCGTCGCCGACGTCATGAAGGACGCYGGGCTGACGCATGGAGCGTTCTATGCTCATTTCCCCTCGCGCGAAGCCATGCTGGCAGAAGCCGCGGATCGAGCGTGTGCGGAGTCCGCGGCCGCCGCGGAAGGCGTTGTGGCTAATGCGGCTCCCAAGACGGCCTTGGAATCGATGCTTCGAGCCTATCTGTCCAAGGAACACCTCGAACTCGTCGAGATGGGATGCCCCTTGGCCGCGCTAGGCTCGGAAACGCCTCGACAGGCGCCCGAAGTTCGCCGCGCGACGACTCGCCACATCAAGGCGATGACAGACCTGGTCGCCCGCCAATCTCCTGACTGGGGACAGCCCGGTGCTCACGAACAAGCACTCGTGACCATCGCCACCATGGTTGGCGCCTTGGTGCTGGCTCGTGCAGTCGACGAGCCAGCGCTGTCCGATCGCTTGCTCGAAGCTGCGCTGGAGCGCCTGGTCCCCCCTGGTATCTAAACCTGGGTTAATGCAATCATCTCGCTCGCCCATTGATATGATGCGCATCATGCGAAATGGCGGCGACGCTCGTTTTGAGCGTCGCGCCGAATCGCTCTCAACGCGCATCCCGGACGATCCCGAATTCCACACTCTGACGGAGGAACTACATGAACATGCGCGGCAAGATTGCCCTCGTTACCGGGGCCTCCTCAGGCATCGGCCAAGCCACCGCGGAGCGGCTCGCGAAGGCGGGCTACAAGGTGTACGGGACCAGTAGACGCGCAGGCACAACCGGTCAGCGATCGTTCGAGTTGCTGTCTCTCGACGTAGCGAGGGACGAATCCGTCGATGCTGCTGTCCAAAAGGTGATGCAACTGGAAAGCCGTATTGATCTTCTCGTCAACAACGCCGGCTTCGGGGTCGCTCCGGCGGGTGCGGAGGAGAGCTCGATCGAGCAGGCCCAGTCGATCTTCGATACGAACTTCTTTGGGATAGTCCGGATGACCCGGGCCGTCGTGCCACATATGCGCCGGCAAGGGGATGGTCGCATCATCAACATTGGCTCCGTGCTCGGCTTCCTGCCGATGCCTTACATGGCGCTATATTCCGCCACCAAGCACGCGGTGGCTGGCTATTCGGAAGCGCTCGACCATGAACTGCGCACGTTGGGGATCCGCGTTTCGGTGGTCGAGCCGGCCTACATCAACACCCCTTTTGATGCCAACCTGATGGAACCCGATGCCCCTCTCGATGTGTATCGAGAGATTCGCGCGGGCGTGGAGAGGCGGGTGAAGGAAGTTCTCGTCAGCGCGGACGGGCCAGAAGTGGTGGCCGACGTCGTGCTGAAGGCGGCCATGGCGACGCATCCAAAAATTCACTACGCCCCGGGCCTCGCCAGGCGCATGCGCATGCTGCGCAGGTTTGCGCCGGCCAGCGTGCTGGATGCGGGGGTTCGCAAAGACCTGCGGCTTGAAGCATAGGCGGTTACCCGCTTCGCGCGCTTTTCCGTGTTGCACATACCCAGTCATCCAATCTGTGAGAAAGGAATGTCCATGTCATCATGCATCGCCAGGCGGCCACCCGCCGGCCAGGCAACGTTAACCGTTGAAGCCATGGCAGCGCTTCGTTTGAAACAAGCGGCCGGCGTCGCTCTGATCCTTGCGGCAGCGCTGGCGGCACCGCCGGTGCGGGCCGGCGATGCTTCTCCCGCTGGCCTGTGGAAGAACGTTGACGACATCAGCGGCAATCCGCGCGCGCTGATCCGCATCACTGAATCGAATGGAACGCTTCAGGGCAAGATAGAGAAAGTGTTTCCTGCCCCGAGCGAAGACCCGAATCCGAAGTGCGACAAATGCGAGGGTGCAAACAAGAATGCGTCGGTCATCGGCCTGGTCATCTTGAGTGGCCTGAAGACGGAAGGCGAAGAGTATGTCGGCGGCCAGATTCTTGATCCCGACAACGG
Organism: Cupriavidus sp. 05N40; assembly: GCF_056397305.1. Classification (NCBI taxonomy): domain Bacteria; kingdom Pseudomonadati; phylum Pseudomonadota; class Betaproteobacteria; order Burkholderiales; family Burkholderiaceae; genus Cupriavidus; species Cupriavidus sp. 05N40. The sequence continues at coordinate 16,327 of NZ_JBFTND010000103.1, read as the reverse complement.
CAAGGTCTATCGCAGCAAGGTCCGCCTGGCCGACGACGGCAAGACGCTCAGCGTGCGCGGCTACATTGGCGTGCCAATGCTGGGCCGCTCGCAGACTTGGGGGCGTCAAGAATGAGAGCGACCATGAAAGCGTTTCTTCTCGATCGGTACGGGAAAAAGCGCGCGTTGCGTTCCGCGGAGGTACCGAGCCCGATGCTGGGTGAGGATGAGATCCTGGTCCAGGTCCATGCGGCAGGTGTGAATTTGCTGGATTCCAAGATCAGGGACGGCGAGTTCAAGCTGATCCTCCCCTATCGCTTGCCTCTTGTCCTGGGCCACGACGTGGCCGGCGTCGTAGTCAAGGTCGGTTCTCGCGTCCGGCAGTTCAAGCCGGGCGACGAAGTCTATTCCCGGCCTGATGATTTCCGCATCGGCGCCTTCGCCGAGTACATCGCGGTCAAGGAAGCGTCTTTGGCTATCAAGCCCAAGGCACTGAGTATGGAAGAAGCCGCATCGATCCCTCTGGTGGGGCTGACGGCATGGCAAGCGTTGATCGAGAAGGCCAATCTGAAGAAAGGACAGAAGGTATTCATCCAGGCGGGTTCCGGTGGCGTAGGCACATTTGCGATCCAGTTGGCCAAGCATGTTGGCGCCACTGTAGCCACCACCACGAGCAGCGCCAACACCGACCTGGTAAGAGGCCTCGGGGCAGACGTCGTCATCGATTACAAGAAAGACGATTTCGAGCAGATTCTTCAGGACTACGATGTGGTTCTGCACAGTCAAGATGCAACGGCGCTGGATAAATCTTTGCGCGTCCTTAAGCCTGGCGGAACGCTCATCTCGATCTCTGGCCCTCCCGATCCCGTATTCGCAAAAGAAATCGGAGCGCCGTGGTTCGTGAACTTGGTTGTTCGTCTTCTGAGTTCGGGAGTCCGGAAGCGGGCAGCACGTCGCGAACTGAGGTACTCGTTCCTCTTCATGAGGGCCAGCGGGCGCCAGTTGCGCGAGATCACCTCGCTCATTGACGCCGGCGCGATACGCCCGGTAGTGGATCGGGTCTTTTCCTTCGACGAGACCAACGAGGCCATGGCCTATGTCGAGAAGGGGCGAGCTAGGGGAAAGGTCGTCGTCCAGGTCAGATAGGCGCGATCACCCATCGGTTCTTTTTCGACCCTGCTCGACTGCATGGATGACCAGCCGGGGGCGCAGAAGCCGCATGCCGCCAGCGCATGCTCAAGAACTGATGCGACCCCACATTGTTCAGTGCCAGCAAAGCGACCAGACATGCCCTGCCTCCAGCTTGATGTAAATGGAAGCTATGCCCTCGCAGTACGGAAGGAGGCGATGCGAAGACCGGGTGGCTCGCCCCCCCGGTAACAGAGCATCCTCAAATGTCGACGCCATACAAAGAGCTGCAAGGCATTTTTGGCGACCCGTGGTTCGAATCGCTTGAACCGGCGTCGCAAAAGGTGTTGCTAACGCAAGGGCGCCCGTTTCGTGTCAGAAGCGGCGAGTTCGTTGTGCGCAAGGGGGATCCGGCGAACGGACTCTTCGGCGTCGTGAGCGGCGCTCTCGCTGCATCCTCGGTCCTTGAAGACGGGCGGCAGATGATTTTCGGCTTGCTCGAGCCGGGGGATTGGTGCGGCGAGGCATCGTCGCTCGACGGATTGCCCCGCACGCATGACATCCATGCCGTGCGCAACGCCGAAGTGCTGCACATCGCGCCACCACTGTTCGAGCAATTGATGCTGAATGCCCGGTTCGCACGGGCGATTGCGGTCCTGCAGACGGCGCGCACCCGAACCATGTTCAGTTTCTTCGAGGATGCGGCGCTGCGTAGCACGCGCGCTCGCGTCGTGCGGCGATTGCTCAGGCTGGCGCGCGGCGACGCTCCGGCCTTGCCCCGCTCCAGGCGGGTGATTCCCATCACGCAGGAGACCCTTGCGATGATGCTGGGCCTCACCCGCCAGACCTTGTCCCTGGAGCTCAAGGCCCTGGCCGCGACGGGTGCACTGTCGCTGTCGTACGGCCGCATCGTCATCGAGTCGGAGCAGACGCTGAGCGCGCTCAGCGAGGCCTGATCACGGCGCTACGAGCGACTGATCCTAGGACTTACCCGTGGAATGTCAGCTGCCTTGCATTCGCATGCGCACGCCCATCCGTACCATGTGCAATCCCTCATCGCACTGGCTGACTCCCATGACTGAACGCRCAACATTTCGTAGCTTCCAAGAAAGTACGGCCCAAGATTGGAAGGCAATCGCGGGTGAGTTTCAATCATTCTCCCAAGGGCTAGCCGACCGAGTCCTTCATCACCTGAGTCTGCTTCGGGGCGACTTTGGCGGCTTTCCTATCGACCGGCTTGACCACTCCTTGCAAACTGCAACCCTGGCCTTGCGCGATGGCCGCGATGAAGCGTACGTGTGCTGCGCGTTGCTGCATGACATCGGCGACACCCTGGGAACCTTCAACCACCCGGACATTGCCGCAGCGGTGCTGAAGCCGTTCGTGAGCGAAGCCGATCACTGGATGGTTCAGAACCACGGGATCTTCCAGGGACACTACTTCTTCCATCATCTGGGCATGGACCGCGACATGCGCGAGCAGTTCGCCGGGCATCCGTACTACGACCGCACGGCGGAGTTCTGCGAGCTGTACGACAGCCTGGCCTTCGATCCGAAGGCCGAGACGTTGCCGCTGTCGGAGTTCGAGCCGATGGTGCGTCGCCTGTTCAAGCATCCCGTCAACAGCATCTACAAGAAAACGGCTGCGATGGCCGGGACCTGACGGGGCCGTGCGGGCTGGTCCCGCTCGGCCCTAGGCATCCCACGGCACGGCCCTGATGACCGGTACGGCCCTTAAATATAAGAAAAATGTTGGAGACCCACGATGAACCGAACGGCAAAACCCGCCCTGGCAAGTCCTATGGACCATGCGTATGAACTACGCAGGGAGACGATGTACCGGAAGATCACGTGGCGGCTGGTTCCGCTACTTTTCCTGGCCTACGTCATCTCGTATATCGACCGGATCAACGTCGGCTATGCCAAGCTGCAGATGAGCTCGGACCTGTACCTGACCGATTCCATCTACGGGCTCGGCGCGGGCATCTTCTTCGTCGGGTATGCGTTGTTTGAGGTGCCCAGCAATATCTTCTTGATGAGGATCGGTGCGCGCCTGACGATCATGCGCATTATGGTGTGCTGGGGCCTGGTCTCCGCGGCGACGATGTTTGTCACCACGCCCTTGCAGTTTTACATTGCACGCTTCCTGCTGGGGGCGTTCGAGGCTGGTTTCTTCCCGGGCATTGTGCTCTACCTGACGTTCTGGTTCCCGGCAGCGCGCCGCGCGCGCATCATCGCCTTGCTCATGAGCGCGACCGTGGTAGGCGGCCTCTTTGCTGGCCCGCTGTCAGGCTGGATCCTGCAGAACCTCGACGGATGGCACGGTCTTCGCGGCTGGCAATGGATGTTCCTTCTGGAGGGCTTGCCCTCCGCCTTTCTGGGTTTCGTTGTCTACGTCTGCCTGTCCAACTCGCCTGAAGAGGCCAAGTGGCTGTCGGAGGACGAGAAGCGAATGATCTGCGTCGAACTGCCCAGGGAAGCTGCCCCTCACGCCTCGACGCCGGCGCTGGAGGCCGCGGGTGCCGCACTGCGCGACCCCAAGGTCTACCTGCTGTCTTTCCTGTACTTCGCGGCCGTTTGCGGCGGCACCACCCTGAGTTTCTGGATGCCCACGATGATCCAGAGCTTGGGTGCAAAGAGCATGCAGATCATTGGACTGATCTCCGCCGTGCCTTATGCATTCGCGGCCCTGACCATGATCCTGTACGGCCGCCACTCGGACAAGCGAGCCGAGCGTCGCTGGCACTACGCCGTGGCGGTTGCCATCGGTGGGGTGGGGCTGGCGCTCACAAGCTGGACCGGTGCCTACATGTGGCTGTCGGTAGCGTTGATCGCGATCGCGATTGCGGGCTCGGTGTGGGCGCTACCGGTCTTCTGGGCGGTCGCGACCGCCCAGCTGTCCCGACAATCGACTGCTGCAGGCATCGCGATCATCACCAGCTTGGGCAACCTGGCCGGACTTGCGTGCCCGTACGTGCTAGGGGTGATCAAGCAATCCACCGGCAGCCTGACCGGCGGCCTGTTCCTGATCGCCGGCGTCATGCTGGCCGGCGCCTTCGTGATGATCGGCAGCGGGTCGATTCGCCCCCGCGCTGATCATCGATCGCTCCCGGTCGGGAAGATGCCGGATGCCTCCGCGCGCTGAACAATGACCCAGGAACCATCCATGATGACCTTGCCGCTCGAGCCCGGCGTGCGCGCTTGCTATTCCGACAACGGCAATGGCCTTCGCATGCATTGGCTGGAGGCAGGCGACCCGCGTCCCGAGACGCCGATGATCGTGCTGCTGCATGGCTTCCCCGAGCTGGCGTTCAGCTGGCGGCACCAACTGAATGCGTTGGCGCAAGCGGGATTTTACGTGGTCGCGCCCGACCAGCGCGGCTATGGCCGCACGACGGGCTGGATCGCCGAAGCCGACACGGACCTCTGCACATTCCGAATGGACAACCTGGTGCGAGACGTACTGGGCCTTGTCCAGGCGCTTGGAAGGACGTCGGTCCATGCTGTGGTGGGGCATGACTTCGGCGCGCACGTGGCGGCCTGGTGCGCGCTGATCCGCCCCGACGTCTTCCGTTCACTGGCAATGTTGGCCACGCCTTTCACCGGGCCGCCGCCGTTCCGGCTCGGCGCACCTGATGCCCTGGACCTTCGTGCCAGGCAACTGGCGGAAGCCCTCGCGGGCCTGTCGGCCCTCCAGCCCCCGCGCAAGCACTATCAACTCTATTACTCGGGCCCGGACGCCAATGCCGAGATGCACGCCGGCCGCCAGGGCTTGCATGAATTCCTGCGGGGCTACTACTACCTGAAGAGTGCGCAGGGCACCGACAAGCGGCCCGAGCCCTTGCCCGACCTGACCGCGCAATCCTTGGCCCGGCTGCCCACCTACTACGTGATGGACGCCGACCTGGGGATGTCGGAAACCGTCGCCCGCAGCCTTGCACAACGCGAGATGCGGCCAAGCCGGTGGCTGTCGGAAGAAGCGCTTTGCGTGTATAGCCAGGAATTTGGCCGCACGGGTTTCCAGGGCGGCCTGCTGTGGTACCGGGCCGCCACCAGCCGCGAGCTTCAGCAGGGGCTGCAGCTCTATGCCGGATTGACCATCGACGTGCCCAGCTGCTTCATCGCCGGCGAGCAGGACTGGGGTGTCCACATGCTGCCGGGCGCGCTCGACGCTATGCACTGCGATGCCTGTCCCCGCTTGGTCTCGTCCCGGCTTATCGCCGATGCCGGCCATTGGGTGCAACAAGAAAAACCCGAGGCGGTGAATGCTGCGCTTCTCGATTTTTTCAATAGGGGCTGTTGATATGCAATCTGCAACCGCGGAACCGAATACCACATCTGACGCCTTTGGTCCGAACTCGTTGCTGATCAAGCAACTGCTGGAAGCGGGGCTGACCCGCAACCCTTCACAGGAGGTTGTGTACGGCGACGCCGTGCGCTTCGATTACGCCGAACTGAGCCAACGCATCGGGCGCTTGGCGGCCGGCCTGGCGTCGCTGGGTGCGCGGCCCGGCAACACCATCGCCGTCATGGACTGGGACACGCATCGCTACCTGGAGTGCTTCTTCGCCATCCCGATGGCGGGCATGGTCCTGCATACGGTCAACGTCCGGCTGTCGGCCGAGCAATTGCTCTACACCATCAACCACGCACAGGACGACTTCATCCTCGTCAATGCGGAGTTTCTGCCGATGCTCGAGGAGATCTGGGATCGCGTGGACCCGGGAAAGCAGTTGGTCCTGATGACAGACGAGGCCCATCCGGGTGCGATCCGCCTTCCCATCGCCGCCGAATACGAGGCACTGCTCGCTCGCTCGAACGCGGTGACAAATTGGCCTGATCTGGACGAGTCGACGCGTGCCACGACCTTCTACACAACCGGCACCACCGGCTTGCCCAAGGCGGTCTGCTTCAGCCAACGGCAACTCGTGCTGCATACCCTGGCTAGCCGCTGCGCGTTGGCTGGGCCGGGCACCGGTCGATTCAACCCTGACGACGTCTACATGCCGGTGACGCCCATGTTCCACGTTCACGCCTGGGGCATGCCCTACGTCGCCACGATGATGGGCGTCAAGCAGGTGTACCCCGGGCGATACGTTCCGGACCGTCTGCTCACCTTGTTCGAGCGCGAGAAGGTCACCTTCTCCCACTGCGTGCCGACGATCCTGCAGATGATGCTGGACGCGGCAGTGGGGAGAGGCCAGCGCCTCGACGGCTGGACGGTCGTCATCGGCGGGGCGGCGCTCGCGCAATCCCTGGCCAAAGCCGCAATGGCACGCGGAGTCGACGTCTTTGCCGGCTACGGCATGTCGGAGACCGGGCCCATCCTGACGTTGGCACAACCCCGTTCGGCACGGTCCGAGGCACCCACTGACCAGGAGATCGAAGCCCGCTGCCATGCAGGCTGGGCCATCCCATTCGTCCAGTTGCGCGTCGTCGACGAAGCGATGAACGACCAGCCGCGGGACGGCCGCTCGCCTGGTGAACTCGTGGCGCGATCGCCTTGGCTCACGCAGTCCTACCTCGGTGATGCACAAGCGAGCCAGGCGCTGTGGGGCGGTGGCTGGCTGCACACCGGCGACATCGCCGTGATGAATGCAGATGGCTGCGTCCGGATCGTGGACCGATTGAAGGATGTGATCAAGACCGGCGGCGAATGGGTCTCGTCGTTGCAGCTTGAGGACATTCTCCTCAAGCATCCACGGATCCAGGAAGCCGCCGTCATCGGTATTCCCGACCCCCGCTGGAGCGAGCGTCCCGCCGCAGTGATCGTGCCAAAGCCTGGGACGGCCCTTGATGCTGACGCCGTGCGCGCCTACGTCAAGCAGTTCGCGGACGCGGGCGCGATCTCGAAGTTCGCGATCCCGCAAGAGGTGATGTTCGCCGACAGCCTGCCCAAGACCAGCGTGGGCAAGCTGGACAAGAAGCTGATGCGGTCGCGCCGCGCGCAGCAGTCGCAGGCGCAGACCTCGGGCACCGTGTAGGCCAGACATCAGCGCAGCACCCCTTCATTCAAAGGAGTCAATCGTGTATATCCCATCTCTCAAAGAAGTCGTCAGCGCCGAAGAATGGCAGCTGCGTTGCGACCTGGCTGCCTGCTACCGCCTGGTGGCGCTGCACGGCTGGACCGACCTGGTGTTCACGCACATCAGTGCGCGCCTGCCGGGTGACGGCCATGACTTTCTGATCAACCCCTACGGCCTGCTGTTCGACGAGATCACGGCGTCATCGCTCCTACGCGTCGACGCATCGGGCAACCAGCTCACCGAGTCGCCGTTCACGGTGAACCGCGCCGGCTTCGTCATCCACAGCGCCATCCATGCCGCACGGCCGGACGTGCAGTGTGTGTTGCACACGCATACGCGTGCCGGTGTCGGCGTCAGCGCGCAGCAGGCAGGGCTGCTGCCCATCTCGCAGCAATCGATGGTGATCCAGGGCTCGCTGGCGTACCACGACTATGAAGGCATTGCGCTGCGTGACGCGGAGAAGCCGCGATTGCAATCGGACTTGGGCAAGGCCAACTACCTGATGCTGCGCAATCATGGCCTACTCACGGTAGGTGCGACGATCGCCGACGCGTTCCTGGCGATGTACATCTTCGAAAGCGCCTGCCAGATTCAGATCGCGGCACAGGCAGGCGGGCCGTTGACCATGGTCGATGAGTCCATCCAGGCGACCGCGCAGGCCGATGCGCGCGCGCAGACCGGCGGCATTGGCGGCCGTTTCGTGTGGCCGGCCCTGTTGCGCAAGCTCGAGCGCACCAACCCCGGGTACGACGCGTGATTGATTCGCTGGTTGCGCGAGCGGCCCTGTGCCTTCTCCTGCAAGCGTGTGGCTTGAAAAAAACAAGATGATGGAACACATGAACCCTCAATTGGCTGTCGGCACCAAAGTGCTTGCCTTCGATGTATTCGGAACAGTCGTCGATTGGTACACGAGCATCATGCAAGAGCTCGGCGCGATGAACCTCGACGTGGACCGCAACAAGTTCACGCTGGCCTGGAGAGCAGGCTACATGCCTGCTATTCGGAAGGTCATGTCCGGCGAACTTGGCTGGACTTCGATTGACGACCTGCACAGGATGGTCCTGGATGAACTCCTGGAAACGTTTCGGGTGCTGCACTTGACGGAGGCGGAGAAGCGCAACCTGAACAAGGCCTGGCATCGATTGGAGGCGTGGCCGGATACCGTGGAAGGCCTTACCCGATTGAAGTCGCGATACACGATCTGCACCATGTCGAACGGCAATATCGGATTGCTGGCCAATATGTCCAAGAGCGCATCGCTACCATGGGACTGCATTCTTTCGGCAGAGGTCTTTCGCAAGTACAAGCCCGACCCGGCGACTTACTTGGGAGTCGCTCAGGTGTTCGATATCGATCCAGGCGAAGTCATGATGGTGGCGGCTCATCAGGATGACTTGGCACATGCGCGCGCATGCGGACTGCAAACCGCTTACATCGAGAGGCCGCTGGAATACGGTCCTTTCCAGCGGAAGGACGTCTCTCCCAATGCGGACAACACGCTTCACGCCAGGAATCTGGTGGAACTTGCCGTTGCGCTGGACTGTTGATCGAAGGCCTGGGAACAATTCGGGCAGCACCGCGACGACCCGCTTTCTGGCATTGATCGCCAAGACGGGTGTGGATTTGCGCGTCCCCCCCAATCCTCTTTCCTCGCGCACTCGCGTTGGCTGGTGCGTCCGGTCGTTCAATCCCTGGTGCTGGCAAGCCACGCTAGCGGAACAAGTGGGTACGGTCGAGAAAGAGCATCGCACTTGTCCGCTCGGGTATGCGGGTGGTACGCGCTAGCTTGGCTAGTCATCGACACATTGCACGCTGGTTCAGTGATTCCAATCAGAGAAAGAATCTGGTTCCATCAGTAGTAACAAGAAGAGAAAAGGAGAGAGACACCAATGACCCTCAGGAACATCGCTCTTGCAGCACTGCTGGCTTGTCCGCCGGCTGCATTCGCGCAGTTGTCCGTCACGCTCTATGGCGTCGCGGACGTCAACGTCGAGTACGCCAATCACGTTGCCGCATTGCCCACGGCAAGCAACGGCTTCAATTCCGGTTCGGGGGCCAACGTTGTCCGCATGGATTCCGGTGGTTTATCAGGTTCGCGCTGGGGCCTGCGCGGTACGGAGGACCTTGGCCAGGGACTTCGCGCGCTTTTCGTGCTGGAGAGCGGCTTCGGTCTCGATACCGGCACCCTGCAACAAGGCGGCCGACTGTTCGGGCGGCAGGCATTTATTGGCGTGCAAGATGTGCGCTTCGGTCAGATCACCCTTGGCCGCCAGTACACCTCGGTGTTTGACGCACTCGCCAACTTCGTGCCAGGAGCCTACTCGACCCAGTATGAGCCCACTGTGTTGCAGCAGGGCGCCAACTACCGCGAGGACAACACCGTCAAGTACACCGGCAAGCTCGGTCCTATAACTGCCCTCGCTCACTGGTCGTTCGGTGCCGGGGTGGCACTGCCGGCCGCGGTGGGTGCGGCGGTGCCAATTGGCGGCAACGGTGAAGTCCCGGGCCAGTTCCGGCGTGACACCGCGTATGGCGCCGCGCTGGTCTATGGAGCGGGCCCGTTCGGCTTGACTGCTGGCTACGATCAGTGGAATCCGACCATCGGCACTGGCAGCGGTACCGCTAAGAAGGCTGCGGTCGCCGCAAGCTACAACTATGGGCCGGCGAAGGTGATGGGCGGCTATCGCTGGGGTCAGACCAAGAATGCGACCGACGTCCTGATCCAGCGTGATGACTACTACTGGATCGGCGGCACCTATCGAGTGACGCCGGCGGTTGGCCTGACGCTCGAGTACAGCTACGATGATCTCAAGAGCCTGTTCGGCAACACGAACGTGGCCAACCCGTGGCAGATCGCCTTGATTTCGACCTACTCGTTCTCCAAGCGCACCGATGTTTATCTGAGCACGGCATACGCGAAGCACGCCGGTCTGATGATGGAATCACTGGCGACGACTTTCGCCACCAGCCTCTCCGTGGGCAACAGCTATGCGCTGGGAAATGGCCAGACCTCAATGGTGGGTGTCGCCCTGGGCGTTCGCCATCAGTTCTGAGTGCGCTTGGGACACCGGCAGGAGTAGGTGGTAGGTGGCAGTCATCAGCACGTTGACGCTTCGCGCAGCGGCTCGACGGGCGTCCTCTAGCAAGGCGATGCATGTCGCCATGCACGCAATGATGCCTTGATAAAGCGCTCCTTCGCGCACTCCTGTCCGCCAACGCCACTCCGGGCTTGCAGATCGGACCCAACCCAGCCTGATCGGAAAGCGCGGGTGGCCACCGCAGACTTGGTACGGGGCAGTCACCGACTGCCGCAGCGCCGCCTTGCCAACCGCCGCGAATGCGCATGTAATGGCTGCGTGGCGGGCACAGGCAGTCGGGAGGCGAGATGCGCTGCACGAATTGCCAATTCGAGAACCCCTCGGGAGCCAGGTTCTGCGAGGAGTGTGGGCAAAAGCTTGCGCAGATCTGCCCGCAATGCGGCCACGCATCCAGCCCCGCCGCGAAATTTTGCGGCGCGTGCGGCGCGCTGCTGGCGGACACGGCGGCAGCCTCCCCGCGCGTGTCGCCACCGGTGTCACCTTTGCCGGCACCGATTCACTACACACCGCCCCATCTGGCCGAACGGATTCGCGCGGAGCAGGCCGCCATGGAGGCAAAAGGCGGGCACGCCGGTGGCGAGCGCAAGACGATCACCGCCCTGTTCGCGGACATGGCCGGCTCGACGGCATTGATCCAGGACCTGGACCCCGAGGAAGCCCGCAGCCTGATCGATCCGGTCGTGGCGCTGATGATGGAAGCTGTGCATCACTATGAGGGGTACGTGGCCAAATGCCTCGGTGATGGGATCCTGGCCCTGTTTGGCGCGCCAATCGCCCACGAGGACCATGCGCTGCGCGCACTGTTTGCGGCACTCCGCATGCAGCAGGCCATGCGCTGCCATAGCGACAAGGTGCGGCTGGAACAGGGTGTCCCGCTACAGATCCGGGTTGGCGTCCATACCGGCGAAGTGGTGGTGCGCTCGATCCGCAAGGATGACTTGCACACGGACTACGATCCGGTCGGCCACACGATGCATATCGCCGCCCGGATGGAAGGCGTCGCGACCCCGTCATCGATCCTCGTTAGTGAATCGACCCACAAACTGGCCGAGGGGTATTTCGAGTTCAAGGCCTTGGGGCGCACACAGATCAAGGGCCTGCGCGAGCCGCTGGCGGTGTATGAGGTGCTGGGCCTGGGCGCCTTGCGCACGCGCCTGCAGGTGGGGGCGCAACGTGGCCTGGCCCGGTTTGTCGGTCGCGAGGCCGAACTGAAGCGCCTGGGCGAGGCGCTCGAACGGGCCCGGGCGGCGCAAGGGCAAATCGTCGGGGTGGTGGGCGAGGCGGGCGTGGGCAAGTCGCGSCTGTTCCATGAGTTCAAGGCACGCGCGCAGCAAGGCTGCATGGTGCTCGAGACCTTCTCGGTGTCGCATGGCAGGGCGTTTCCCTACTTGCCACTGATCGACCTGCTGCGCAACTATTTCCAGATCACGGCGCAGGATGACGAACGCCGATATCGCGAGAAGGCCACCGGCAAACTCCTGATTCTTGATCGCGCACTGGAGGATCAGCTGCCTTACTTGCTCTACCTGCTGAGTATCGTTGAACCGGGTTCGGCATTGCCGACGATGGATCCGGCCATCCGGCGCCAGCGCACCTTCGAGGCGATCGCGCGTTTGCTGGTGCGCGAGAGTCAGAACCAGCCGCTCATGGTCCTGTTCGAAGATCTGCAATGGCTCGATAGTGAGACGGAAGCCTTTCTAAATGTGCTCATCGCCGAGGTACCGCGTGCCAAGGTACTTCTGCTGGTCAACTACCGTCCCGAGTACCGGCATGACTGGGGTCAACACACCTGCTACACCCAGTTTCATCTGGAACCGCTGGACCGGGCGGAGGCGCAGGGCTTGCTCACTGCGCTGCTGGGCGCGGACCCGTCCCTTGCGCCATTGAAGCAACTGATCCTGTCAAAGACCGAGGGCAACCCGTTCTTCATGGAGGAAGTTGTCCATACCCTGGCCGAGGAGAACGCGCTGCTCGGCCCGGCTGGAAACTACAGGATCGAGAAGGCGCCGTTGGCACTCCATATTCCGACGACCGTGCAAGGGGTGCTGGCGGCGCGTATCGACCGGCTGCCGCTGCCACAGAAGGAACTGCTGCAGACGCTGGCGGTCATTGGCGCGGAGTTCTCTTCCAGCCTGGTGCGGCATGTCACCGGGCAGCCGGAAGCATTGCTCCACCCGCTGTTGGCTGACCTGCAGACGGGGGAATTCATTTATGAACGTCCCGCCTTTCCCGAGGTCGAGTACGTATTCAAGCATGCGCTGACTCAGGAGGTGGCGAGCAACTCCCTGCTCTCGGAACAGCGCAGCCTCCTGCATGAGCGCACGGCCCAAGCCATCGAGGCGCTGTTTCCCGACCGGCTGAAGGAGTACTGGAGCGATCTGGCGCACCACTACAGCCAAAGCGGCAATGTTCCGAAGGCGGTCGACTATCTGCAGCTGGCCGGAAAGCAGGCACTCCAGCGTTCCGCACAACTCGAAGCAATCCGCCATCTCGGTACAGCCCTCGATCTGCTAAAAAGCCTGGCCGACAACCCGGAGCGCCAGCGCCAGGAACTGTCTCTGCTGCTGGCCCTTGGCCCGGCATGGACAGTAGCGCGAGGCGCCGGGGCGCCAGAGGTGGAGGCGACCTACACACGGGCCCTCGCCCTGAGCGAGCAAGGCGGGGAAACGCCGGAATACTTTTCTGCACAGCTTGGTCTGTGGTCCTTCTATCTTTTGCGCTCTCAACTCAAGACGGCGCACACACTGGCCGAGCGGCTACTCAGCCTCGCGCAGCACACGCGAGACCCGGAGCAGCTTGCAGAAGCGCACCGCGTGCTCGGGGCGACCGCCTTCCGCCTTGGCGAGATCAGTCAGGCGCGTACTCATACGGAGCAGGCCATGGCACTGCTCCGTCCAGACCACCAGTCATACGGGCATTTGCTGCGCGATGCGCGCAACCCCGCCGTGCATCTGCGTTGCACCCTGAGCTGGATCCTCTGGTACTTAGGCCTGCCCGGCCAGGCCCGGGCCCGCAGCGAAGAGGCTCTGGCAATCGCCCGAAAAACCTCCGACCCATTCGGCCTTGCCCTCAGCCTGATCTTCGCGGCTGAACTGTATCAGCGCCTTGGCGAACCGGAACAGGTGTTGGAGTACGCGAATGCCGCGCTCGAGCTTTCGAGCGAGCAGGGGTTTCCATTCTATCTGGCCAGGGCAACGATCCTGCGCGGCTGGGCGCTCGCCTGGCAAGGCAGCCACGAGGAAGGCATCGCACTGATACACCATGGACTTGATGCGCACGAAGCCACCGGCGCGGCACTGGGACGGCCCTCCATGCTGGGATTGCTCGCCGACGCATATGGGAGGGCAGGGCAACCCGAAGTGGCGCTTCGCGTATTGGCTGAGTCGCGGACGCTGGTGAGCAACACGGATGAGCGCTTCGATGAAGCAACGCTGATTCGCCGCCAGGGAGAGTTGATATTGCAGTCGCCTGTCGAGAATACGAGGTCGTCTGTCATGGCCGAAGAGGCAGAGGCGCATTTCCAGAAGGCAATCGCGCTCGCGCGTCGCCAGGGAGCCAAGTCAATCGAGTTGCAATGCGTACTGAGCCTTGCCCGGCTGTGGAAGCGCCAGGGCAAGGGCGATGCGGCGAATCAACTATTGATCGACATCCAGGCGACTTTCGCCGAGGGGGCAGATACCGCGGATTCGCGCCAGGCAAGAGAACTGCTGGAAGGGCTGTCGTAGGAATCCTTGGCGAAGATTTGTTGCCGCCCCCAAGGTCTCCAGTCAATCACGGCCCAATGTAGAGCCCCGTTCAACGATCCGGAATCCGACATCGACGACCCGCTCGGCAACCGCTTCCCCCCGGCACTCGTCCAGCAACATGCGGGCAGCCAGCTTGCCAATGTGGGCCCCGTCGACCTGCACGGTGGTCAGCGACGGCACCATGTGCGCCGCGAAGTCGGCATCGCCAAATCCGCACACCGCGAGGTCCTGCGGAATGCGCAGGCCGCGTGCCAAGGCCTCCGTAATGACGCCTTGCGCTAGCTGGTCGGAGCTGCAATAAATCGCTTCAATGCCGGGATCTCTGCCCAGCAGTTCGGACAATGCCTGCCGGCCCAGCGCCAAGCTGCTTGGCGCCGGCACCACGGCGGTCGGCACGTCATGCCCGACCGTCGACAGGAAACCTTCGCGGCGCACGGCCGCGCGCTGGTCGTCGCCGGTCGCGATACCCAGTCTGTGCCATCCCTTGCCGAGGAAAAAGCCGGCGATCGCGCTGCCGACCTTGAGATGGGAGAACCCGACGGCCATGTCGACGGGGCGGTCGGTCAGGTCCCAGGTTTCAACGACAGGGATGCCGGCGCGCCGCAACCGGTCGCGCGACACCTGCGAGTGGATCAAGCCTGTGACGATTATGCCGTCCGGGCGGCGGCTGATCATGGTGCCGAGCAGCGCCTCTTCACGGGCATGGTCATAGCCAGTCTGGCCCAGGATCAGCTGGTAGCCGGCCGCGTCCAGCGCGTCGGTCAGCGCCTTGATGGTCGGCAGGAACTGCGCCACCGCGATGTTCGGCACCAGTGCGGCCACCGTCAGGCTGCGGCGCGACTTCAGGCTGCCCGCCAGCAGGTTGGGGATGTAGCCGGTGGCTTCGACCGCCTGCTGCACGCGCGCAATGGTCTTCTCGGACACGACGCCCGGATTGCTGAGGGCCCGCGACGCGGTGATCAGGGAGACCCCGGCCTCACGCGCCACGTCATGCAGCGTCACGGATTTTGGGGTGTTGGAGTCGCTCATGCCAATTCAGACCTAGGGAAAATCGCTATGCCAAGTCACGAAGTCACCGGTTGATCCCGGGGAATGACAACGTTATCATACGCCCATTCCGCTCCGCAACGGTTCCATGCGGGTCAGAAAATTGATTGGAGTAGGGCGCCATATTCCTCTATAGGGACAGAGCGCCGCATTATACCCAGTCGTTCTCGCCCAAGAATGATAACGTTGTCATGTGCGGCAAGAAGGCCAACCGGCCGGACATCGAACCCATCCCATACCCGACGCACACATGACCCTTTCCAACCGACCCGACACCATCACCGGAATCCGGCTCTCTTCCTGCTATCTGCCGCTGGCGACCCCCATCAGTGACGCCAAGGTACTGACGGGCCGGCAGAAGCCGATGACCGAGGTGGCCATTCTGTTCGCCGAAATCCGGACCGCCAACGGCCATGAGGGCCTGGGCTTCAGCTATGCCAAGCGCGCGGGCGGTCCCGGCCAGTTTGCGCACGCCAGCGAAATCGCGCCGGCGCTGATCGGCGAAGACCCGAGCGATATCGCCCGGCTGTGGGACAAGCTGTGCTGGGCTGGCGCGTCGGTCGGCCGCAGCGGATTGTCGACGCAGGCAATTGGCGCCTTCGACGTGGCGCTGTGGGACCTGAAGGCCAAGCGGGCCGGGCTGTCACTGGCCAAGCTGCTTGGCGCGCACCGCGATTCCGTACGCTGCTACAACACCTCGGGCGGCTTCCTGCACACGCCGCTGGACCAGTTGCTCGTCAATGCTGCGGCCTCGGCCGCGCGCGGCATCGGCGGCATCAAGCTGAAGGTGGGCCAGCCGGATGGCGCACTCGACATCAAGCGCGTGGCTGCTGTGCGGGAACACCTGGGGGACGCCGTGCCGGTCATGGTCGATGCCAACCAGCAATGGGACCGCCCGACGGCGCAGCGGATGTGCCGCACGTTCGAGTCGTTCAACCTGGTATGGATCGAAGAGCCGCTCGACGCTTACGACCATGAAGGCCATGCGGCGCTAGCGGCGCAGTTTGACACCCCGATCGCGACCGGTGAAATGCTGACCAGTGCCGCCGAGCACTGGGACCTGATCCGCCACCGTGCCGCCGACTATCTGATGCCCGATGCACCGCGCGTAGGGGGCATCACGCCGTTCCTCAAGGTGGCAGCGCTGGCGGAGCATGCGGGACTGATGATCGCACCGCATTTTGCGATGGAACTGCATGTACACCTGGCCGCCGCGTACCCGCGCGAGCCGTGGGTCGAGCATTTCGACTGGCTGGAGCCGCTGTTCAACGAGCGCCTGGATATCCGCGATGGCCGCATCACTG
>NZ_JBFTND010000102.1:0-31835 GCF_056397305.1 Cupriavidus sp. 05N40 | reverse complement strand
CAGCAGGCTGACGGGATGGCCCAGCCATTGCGCCACGTAGAAGAAACCGAGGCCCACCGCGGCCGTGGAGATCACCACGCCGACCGTGGCGAGCAGCAACACGGCGCGCCGCTGGCGACGCATGCGCGACAGGTCCACGTGCAGCGCGCCGGCGAACAGCAGCAGGCTGAGCAGGCCGTGGAAGACCAGGTCGGAGAAATCGATCTGGGCCACCAGCTTGCGGGCCTGGGCCACCATTTCAGGGTGATTGAAGCCGAGCACGGATACGCTCAGGCAGGTCACCAGGCCCACGGCGGTGATGCCCAGCGTGTCGGGCAGCTTGATGAAGCGGTAGTTGATGACGCCGAAGATGGCGATGAGGGTGAAAAGGGCGCCGGTCCCCTGGAATACGGTCATGCGGTGGAATCCTCCTGAGTCTCTGCCGTTGCGGGTCGTCGCGAGTCGTTGCGAGCCTCCATTGTGCGCGATGCACTGCAATGTGCGTCTTTTGACGCATCAACGAGGCCATCGTTCATGGCGGGCCGCGCAGGCCGAGTGCTCGTCAGGCCAGCGTCGCCGCCTCGCCGGCATCGAAAAACCCCAGGAACCTGCGCATGATGGGCGAGAGCGCGCCCGTGCGATGCGCCACCAGCACGCGGCTGGCCGCGTCCGGGCCCGCCAGCGGCCGGTAGGCCACGCCGGGGATGCCGGTGCGCGCATAGATCTCCGGCAGCACCGAGACGCCCGCGCCGCTTGCCACCAGTCCGATGATGGTGGTGGCCTCGCGTGCCTCCTGGGCAATGCGCGGGGCAAAGCCAGCCCGGTTGCAGAGCGTGGTCACGTGGTCGAACAGGCCGCAGCCCAGGCCGCGCGGGAACAGCAGGAAAGGCTGGCCGGAGAGCGCGCCGATCTCGAGCGGCGGCGCGCCTGTCGTGGCGGTGCCCCCGTCCTCCGGCCCGGCCAGTGCATGCGTGGCCGGCAGCACGGCGACCAGCCGGTCGGCGAGCACTTCATGCACCGTGATGCTGGCGGGCGGGTGGAACTGCGGCGAGGGCCGCAGGAAACCGATGTCGATCTCGCTTTTTTCCAGCGCCTGCAATTGCTGGCCGGTGGACATGTGCACCAGCTCCAGCATCGCGCGGCGGTGGCCAAGACGGAACTGCTGCACTGCGCGCGGAAAGACGTCCTGCATCGGCACCGAGGCGGTGAAGCCCACCCGGATCTCGCCGGCCTCGCCCGCGGCGACCTGCCTGACCACTTCGCGGGCCTGCTCCAGGTTGCCCAGGGCCGCCCGGGCCTTGTCCAGGAACAGGCTGCCGGCCGGGGTCAGCGCCACGTGGTGGCGCGAGCGGTCGAGCAGGGGGCTGCCGAGTTCGTCTTCCAGGGCCTTGATCTGGGTGCTCAGCGGAGGCTGGCTGATATGCAGCTTGCGCGCGGCTTCGCTGAAGCTCAGTGCTTCGGCCACGGCGACGAAATAGCGGAGTTGCCGGAAATCCATGGGCTTGCGGTGAGGGTGAGGGGCTTTGGCTCTGGTTTGGTTATAGCAATCAGAGATAACAAGCTGGTCTAAAACATATTGGACAGTATCACGGCCGCTGCGCRGAATGCACGCAAACGATACAACCGATAACCTGTCCGGAGACAAGAATGCTGCGTCGATCCCACCTTGCCGCCTTGCTGGCGGCCACCTTGTCACTGGGCGTGGTTGCCGCGGCGGGCGGGGCCGAGCCCTATCCGGCCAGGCCGATCCGGCTGGTCGTGCCTTACGCGGCGGGCGGCGCCGTAGATATCGTGGCGCGCGCGGTCGGCCAGCGCATGAGCGTGCAGCTCAAGCAGCCGGTCATCGTCGACAACCGCCCGGGCGCCAGCACCAACATCGGCATGGACACCGTGGCCAAGGCCGCGCCCGACGGCTACACCATCATGATGGCCTCCAACAGCCTGGCCACCAATGCCGCGCTGTTCGCCAAGCTGCCCTTCGACCCGGCCCGGGACTTCGCGCCGGTGGCCCGCATCGGGCAGGCCTCGCTGGTGCTGGTGGTACCGGCGAAATCCAGCGTGACCTCGCTCAAGGGGCTGATCTCCCAGGCCCAGGCCCAGCCCGGCAAGCTCAGCTACGCCTCTGCCGGCAACGGCAGCTCCGGCCACCTCGCCGGCGAGCTGTTCAAGGAAGCGGCGCATATCGATGTGCTGCACGTGCCCTACAAGGGTGGCGCACCGGCCATCACCGACCTGCTGGGCGAGCGCATTTCCTACATGCCGATCAATCCGCTCGAAGTCATCACGCATATCCGTGCCGGTACCCTGCGCGCCATCGCGGTGGCGAGCGACCAGCGCACGCCGCTGCTGCCCGCGGTACCGACCTCGCGCGAAGAGGGCGTGCCTGGCTTTACCGCCTCGGTGTGGTGGGGCCTGATCGCGCCGGCCAGGACGCCGCCGGCGGTGATCCACGAACTCAACGCCGCCGCCAACGCCGCGCTTGCCGATGCCGATGTGCGCAAGCAGCTCGCCCAGCTGGGCGTGACGATCCTGCCGGGCACGCCCGAGGCCTTCGGCCAGTTCGTGCGCAATGAAACCACGACCTGGAACGGCGTGATCCGCAAGGCGGGCATCACCGCCGACTGACTTCCGTGCCGCGCCGCGCGGGGCCCGGGGCCCGGCACGGCGTGGCCATGCCATCGATCTCACACGGTAACACCCATGACCGAAATCCAAGCCCAGGCCCCCAGCGGGGCACAAGCCGCAACCGACCGTCCTGCCATGCTGGTGGTCAGCGCGCACGCAGCCGACTTCGTCTGGCGCGCCGGCGGCGCCATTGCGCTGTACGCCGAGCGCGGCTACAACGTGAAGATCGTCTGCCTGTCGTTCGGCGAGCGCGGCGAGTCTGCCAAGATGTGGCGCCAGCCGGGCATGACGATGGAGCGGGTCAAGGCCGCGCGGCGCGAGGAAGCGCAGCAGGCCGCCGATATCCTCGGTGCCACGCTCGAGTGCTTCGACCTGGGCGACTATCCCCTGCGGGTGAGCGACGAGGCGCTGCTGCGCCTGGCCGACATCTACCGCGAACTGCGCCCCGAACTGGTCCTGAGCCATTCGCGCGAGGACATCTACAACTTCGACCACCCGCTTGCCACCCACGTGGCGCAGGAAGCGCGCGTCATCGCCCAGGCGCACGGCTACAAGCCCGAGGTGCCGGTGATCGGCGCGCCGCCGGTGTTCCTGTTCGAGCCGCACCAGCCCGAGCAATGCAACTGGAAGCCCGACGTGCTGCTCGATATTTCGTCCGTGTGGGAAAAGAAGCAGCGTGCCTTCGCCACCATGGCGGCGCAGGAGCACCTGTGGGAGTACTACACGCGCGTGGCGCTGCAGCGCGGCGCCCAGGCCACGCGCAACTCGGAGCGCAAGGTCAGGCACGGCGAAGGCTATGCGCGCGTGTTCCCGCAAGTAGTGGAGAGCCTGGCATGAAGACCATCGCCTATCGCAACATCCTGCGTGCCGACGCCGCCGCCATCGATGCGCTCGGCGCGGCCGGCGTGGCCACGGTGCATGAGGCGCAGCGCCGCACCGGGCTGATGAAGCCTTATCTGCGGCCGATCCAGTCCGGCGCCGCCATTGCCGGCAGCGCGGTGACGGTGCTGATGCATCCCGGCGACAACTGGATGATCCACGTCGCCGTGGAGATGGTGCAGCCCGGCGACGTGCTGGTGGTGGCGCTGGTCAGCGACTGCACCGACGGCCTGTTCGGCGACCTGCTGGCCACGTCGCTCAAGGCGCGCGGCGCGCGCGGCCTGGTCATCGACGCCGGCGTGCGCGACGTTGCCACGCTGAACGCCATGGCCTTCCCGGTCTGGTCGCGGGCGGTCAGCGCGCAGGGCGCGGTCAAGGAAACCGTGGGCGCGGTCAATGTGCCGGTGGTGTGCGCCGGCGCCCAGGTGCGCCCCGGCGACGTGATCGTGGCCGATGGCGACGGCGTGGTGGTGGTGCCGCGGCCGCGGGCCGCCGAGACCGCGCGGCTCGCCGCCGAGCGCGAAGCCGCGGAGCTGGCCAAGCGGGCCACGCTGGCCTCGGGCGTGCTGGGCCTGGACATGTACCGCATGCGCGAGGCGCTCGCGGCGAAGGGCCTGGCCTACTCCGACCAGGCCGTGGACTGGTACAGCGGCTTCGACGAAGCCTGAGCGCGCGTTTCAACCGCCGGGCGGCCCCCTGCCAGCAGTTGGGGAGGGGGCGCCCGCGATTCTGGTATAAGCAACCCAGACAATTTTCCGGGCGTCGGGGGAGCCAGATGGAACTGCGCCAGCTTCAATACTTCGTGCGGGTGGTCGAGCTCGGCAGCATGAGCCGCGCCGCGCTCGACCTGGACATGGTGCAGTCGGCCATGAGCCAGCAGATCAGCCGGCTGGAGAGCGAGCTGTCCACCCGCCTGCTGCGCCGGACCACGCGCGGCGTCACCCCGACCGAGGCCGGCCTGGCCTTCTTCCGCGAAGCCCAGCTGGCGCTGCGCCATGCCGAGCAGGCCAAGCGCGCAGCCCAGCATGCGCGGCTGTCCGGCACGGTCAGCGTGGGGCTGGCGCCGACCACCGCATCGGTGATCGGCGTGCCGCTGATGCGCGCCATGCGCGAGCGCTATCCCGACGTGCGCCTGCATATGGTGGAAAGCCTGTCCGGCCATCTGGGCGCCATGCTCAACGCGCGCCAGCTCGACCTGGCGGTGCTGTTCGACACCCACGTGGCGCGCCGCTGGAGCGTCACGCCGCTGCTCGAGGAAACCCTGTTCCTGATCCGTTCGCGCAAGAGCCTGCCGGCCGGCTCGGAGGCGGGCGCGCCCGCGCGCCTGCGCATGGCGCAGTTGCAGGACGTGCCGCTGATCATGCCGACCGGCCTGCACGGCCTGCGCAGCACGCTCGATGCGGCCTTCGCGCGGGTCAAGATCGTGCCGCAGGTGGTGCAGGAGGTGGACTCGCTGGCCATGCTGATGGACGCCGTGGACCTGGGTTTCGGCGCCACGTTGCAGCCGTGGGCGGCGGTGGGGCGCTATGCGGACGCGCAGGAGCGCTTCCACCTGGCCGAGATTGCCGACCCCAAGGTGCGGCGCCAGAATGTCCTGTGCAGCCTGTCCGACGACGAATTGTCCCCGGCGGCGCTGGCCCTGCGCGTGGTGCTGGCCGATTGCGCGCGCGAGCTGGTACGTTCCGGCGCATGGCGCGGCGCGCGCCTGCTGGTCGACTAGAAGACAGGCGCCCCGGGGGGGCATCACGATTCGTGATGCCCCCATGCGATCCGCGGGCTTAGCAGGAGGGCGCCAGCCCGCTACAGTGCGGTCTACCCCACCGGAAGCCGCATCGTGTTCCTCATCAATCCAATCCGGGAGCGCCTCGCGCCGACTCCCCACCGCCTCGCCGGAGGCGCCCGCCCATGATCGACGTCCTGGTCATCGGCGGCGGCAACGCCGCCCTGTGCGCCGCCCTGATGGCGCGTGAAGCCGGCGCCAGCGTGCTGCTGCTCGAAGCGGCACCGCGCGAGTGGCGCGGCGGCAACTCCCAGCACACCCGCAACCTGCGCTGCATGCACGACGCCCCGCAGGACGTGCTGGTCGAGGCCTACCCCGAAGAAGAGTACTGGCAGGACCTGCTCAAGGTCACCGGCGGCCTGACCGACGAACGCCTGGCCCGCCTGGTGATCCGCGCTTCGTCCACCTGCCGCGACTGGATGCGCAAGCACGGCGTGCACTTCCAGCCGCCGCTGTCCGGCGCGCTGCACGTGGCGCGCACCAATGCCTTCTTCATGGGCGGCGGCAAGGCCCTGGTCAATGCCTACTTCCGCAGCGCCGAGGCGCTCGGCGTGCAGGTGCGCTACGACGCGCCGGTGGACGCCATCGAGCTCGACGGCGACCGCTTCGTGGCCGCCCGCATCGGCAGCGAGCGCATCGAGGCGCGCAGCTGCGTGCTGGCCGCCGGCGGCTTCGAGTCCAACCGCGAGTGGCTGCGCGAGGCCTGGGGCCAGAACGCCGACGGCGAATGGCCGGCCGACAACTTCCTGATCCGCGGCACGCGCTTTAATATGGGCGTGCTGCTCAAGCACATGATCGAGGCCGGGGCTGACGCCATCGGCGACCCGTCGCAATCGCACTGCGTGGCCATCGACGCGCGCGCGCCGCTGTACGACGGTGGCATCTGCACCCGCGTGGACTGCGTCTCGCTGGGCGTGATGCTCAACCGCAATGCCGAGCGCTTCTATGACGAAGGCGAGGATTTCTGGCCCAAACGCTACGCCATCTGGGGCCGCCTGGTGGCCCAGCAGCCTGGGCAGATCGGTTACTCGATCATCGACGCCAAGGCGGTCGGGCGCTTCATGCCGCCGGTGTTCCCCGGCGTGCGCGCCGATACGCTGCCGGAACTGGCGCGCCAGCTCGGGCTGGACGAAGCCACCTTCGTGCGCACCATCGAGGACTACAACGCGGCCTGCCGCGTCGGCACCTTCGACCACACCGTGCTGGACGACTGCCATACCGAAGGCATCGCGCCGGCCAAGACCCACTGGGCGCGCCCGCTCGATACCGCGCCGTTCTACGGCTATGCGCTGCGGCCCGGCATCACCTTCACCTATCTCGGCCTGAAGGTGGACGAGCACGCCGCCGTGCACTTCGGCGGCAAGCCCAGCGCCAACCTGTTCGTGGCCGGCGAGATGATGGCCGGCAACGTGCTGGGCAAGGGCTACACCGCGGGCGTGGGCATGGCCATCGGCACCGCCTTCGGCCGCATCGCCGGCACGCGGGCCGCCGCCGCCGCGTTCGGGCGGACCCGTCACAACGAACTCCAGGAAGAGCAGCATGCAACATCTTGAAGCGCTGACGCGCGAAGCGGCGGCGCTGGCCCAGGGCGTGCTGCCGCTGACCGGCGACGAGGCCGAGGTCGGCCGCGTCATGCAGATCTGCAACGCCTGCCGCTATTGCGAAGGCTTCTGCGCCGTGTTCCCGGCCATGACGCGCCGGCTGGAATTCGGCAAGGCAGATATCCACTACCTGGCCAACCTGTGCCACAACTGCGGCRCCTGCTACCACGCCTGCCAGTACGCGCCGCCGCACGAGTTCGCGGTGAACGTGCCGCAGGCCATGGCCAAGGTACGGGCGCAAACCTATTCGGACTACGCCTGGCCGGCCGCGTTCGGCGGCCTCTACCGCCGCGCCGGCCTGGCCACCGCGCTGGCGCTGGCGGGCGGCCTGGCGCTGTTCCTGGTGATGGCGCTGGCCATGCAGGGCAGCCTGCTGCATGCGCCGCTGGCCGGCAACTTCTACGCCATCTTCCCGCACAACCTGCTGGCGGCGATGTTCGGGCTGGTATTCGGCCTTGCCATCGTGGCGCTGGGCGTGGGCGTGATGCGCTTCTGGCGCAAGGTCACCCCGGGCGAGCTGGCAGGCGAGGCCCGAGGCCCGGCCATCGGTGGCGCGGCGCACGATGCGCTACGCCTGCGCTACCTCGACGGCGGCCACGGCCAGGGCTGCAACAATGCCGACGACGCCTTCACGCTGTGGCGCCGCCGCTTCCACCATTTCACGTTCTATGGCTTCATGTTGTGCTTCGCCGCCACGGCGGTTGCCACCCTGTATCACTACCTGCTGGATCTGCACGCGCCCTATGCGCTGGGCAGCCTGCCTGTCCTGCTGGGCACGGCGGGCGGCATCGGGCTGCTGATCGGCACCGCGGGGCTGTTCTGGCTTAACCTCAAGCGTGACCCGCGCACGGGCGACGCCGCCCAGAAGCCGATGGACCGCGGCTTTATCGCGCTGCTGTTCCTCACCAGCCTGAGCGGCCTGGCGCTGCTGGCCTGGCGCGATTCCGCCGCCATGGCATTGCTGCTGGCCCTGCACCTGGGCGTGGTGATGGCGCTGTTCCTGACCCTGCCTTACGGCAAGTTCGCGCACGGCATCTATCGCAGCGCGGCACTGCTGAAGTGGAATATCGAGAAACGCCGGCCCGCCGGCCTGGCGCTCGGCTCGGACTGAGCGGCAACCGGTCCCGCAGACACCCGAACAAGAACACCGTACCCAAGGAGACTCCACATGACCAAGCCCGGCGTGCTCGCCATTTCCTCGATGCGGGACCAGTGCAGCGAAGCCGAGTGGCAGGCGCGCGTGGACCTGGCCGCCTGCTACCGCCTGGTGGAGCTGTACGGCATGGCGGACATGATGGCCAACCATATCTCGGCGCGCGTGCCGGACGAGGATGGCGCCTTCCTCATCAATGCCTACGGCATGATGTACGAGGAAATCACCGCCTCCAGCCTGATCAAGGTGGACCATGCCGGCAATCTCCTCTCCAAGCCGGATTTCGGCGCGCTCAACTACGGCATCAACAAGGCCGGCTACGTGATCCACAGCGCCGTGCACGAAGCGCGCCCCGAAGTGGCCTGCGTGATCCATACGCATAGCTGGGCCTCGATGGCGGTATCGTCGCTGGACTGCGGGCTGCTGCCGCTTACGCAGACCGCCATGCGCTTTCTCAAGATCGGCTACCACGACTACCAGGGCGTGGTGCTGGACACTGCCGAGCAGGCCTCGCTGATCGAAGACCTGGGCCGCGGCGAGGCGCTGATCCTGCGCAACCATGGCGCGCTTACGGTGGGCAATACCGTGGGTGAGGCCTTCAACTGGATGCACCGGCTGGAGCTGGCCTGCCGCGCCCAGATCGGCGCGATGTCCTGCAACACGCCGCTGCGCGAGGTGGGCGCCGAGGTGCTGCAGGAGACCTGGAACAACTACCAGCCCGGCACGCGCAGGCCCTATGGCGTGATGGAGTGGCCGGCGCTGCTGCGCAAGCTCGACCGCCTGGACCCGGGTTTCCGCGACTGAGCGCGGCGCCCCGGGAGCGCGAACATCCGGGCGCGCTCGCGCGGGCGCCCGAAAGCCCCGCCGCAGTACCGCAAGCCGCACCGACGAACACCAGAACATAAAACAGACAGGGAACGGCGGACGCGGGCGCGTTCCGATGCCGGCCGTCCCAAGGAGACCGTCATGCCGAAGTTCGCCCCCGCTTTATCCTCGTTCCACCCCATGCATGCGCCGCGCCGGGCGCTGGCCGCCCTTGCCTTCGGGCTGGCCTGCGCCGGCGGGGCCCCCGCCCACGCCGCCGGCGACGACTACCCGGCCCGGCCGGTGCGCGTGGTGGTGGCCTTCACCGCCGGCGGCACCACCGATATCCTGGCGCGCAGCGTCAGCCAGGTACTGGCCCAGCGCTTCAGGCAGTCCTTCGTGGTGGACAACCGGCCCGGGGCCGGGGGCAATATCGGCACCGAGGCGGTGGTGCGCGCACCGGCGGACGGCTATACGCTGCTGGTCGATTCGGTCGGGCCCATTTCCATCAACCAGACGCTGTACAAACGGCTGAACTACGATCCGCTGGCCGACCTGGTGCCGGTGGTGCAGATCGCCGACGTGCCCAATGTGCTGGTGGTGCATCCCTCGCTGCCGGCGAAGAGCTTCGAGGAGTTCGTGGCCTACGCCAAGGCCAATCCGGGCAAGCTCAACTACAGTTCCACCGGGGTGGGCACGTCCTCCCAGCTGTCGAGCTTCATGCTGACGCAGCGCGTCGGCACCGAGGCCACCCATATTCCGTACAAGGGTGCCGACGCGCTCAACGATCTGCTCTCGGGCCGGGTACAGTTCATGTTTGCCACCATCCCGTCGGTCATCGCCCATATCAAGGCCGGCAAGCTGCGGGCGCTTGCAGTGAGCAGCGCGCACCGCTCGCAGTCGCTGCCCGAGGTGCCGACGGTGGCGGAGAAGGGCTTTCCCGGTTTCGAGGCCGGCTCCTGGTTCGGCGTGTTTGCGCCCAGGGGCACGCCCAAGCCGGTCATCGACAAGCTGAACCAGGCGATCAACGAGGCGCTGCCGTCGCTGCAGGCGCAGATGGTGCGCGAAGGCGCCGATCCGGTGGGCGGCTCGCCGGAGCAGTTCGGCAAGTTCACGCACAAGGAGTACGACAAGTGGAAAGTGGTGGTGCGCGATTCGGGCGCTTCGGTGGATTGAACGATATGCAGGCTGCAATGAATCATCCGTCMGGCGGGCTGGGCCCGCGCATCCTGTTGTCGGAACAGGCGCTACGGCAGTACGGTGCGCAGATCGGGGCCGCACTGGGCGGCAGCTTCGTGCCGGTCGTGCCGGCGGCCGGGGAGGGCGGCCTGCCTGCCGGGCTGGATGCCGACATCGCCTTTGTCTCGCGCGACGTCACCGGGCTGTCCACCAAGCATGAGATCCTGCCGGCCACGCGGCGTTTCTACGATGCCATGCTGGCCAGCACCGCGCTGCGCTGGGCACATACGCATTCGGCCGGCGCGGACCGCGCGGTATTCGGCGAACTGCGCGCGCGCGGCGTGGCGGTGACCACCTCGTCGGGCGCCAACGCAGGCGTGGTGGCGCAGACCGCGCTGGCCGGGCTGCTGGCGCTGGCGCGGCATTTCCCGCAGATGGTGGCAGCGCAGCGCGAGCGCCGGTGGGCGCCGCTGATCGGCTCTGGCCTGCCGCGCGACATTGCCGGGCAGACTGCGACCATCGTGGGCTRGGGCCCGATCGGGCAGTTGCTCGGCAAGCTGCTGCAGACGCTGGGCATGAACGTGATCGTGGTGCGGCAGCGCGCCTTGCCGGCCGGCGCCGGCTACGAGACGGTGAGCTTCGACTCAGTGAGCGGGGTGTTGCCGCGTACCGACTGGCTGGTGCTCGCATGTCCGCTGACCGCGCAGACGCACGGGCTGGTGGACGGCGCCGCGCTGGCCTTGCTGCCTGCCGGCGCCAGGCTCGTCAACGTGGCGCGCGGCGAAGTGGTGGAAGAGGGCGCGCTGATCGAAGCGCTGAGGTCCGGCCGCCTTGCCGGCGCCTACCTGGACGTGTTTGCGCATGAGCCACTGCCGGCGGATTCGCCGCTGTGGAGCCTGCCCAACGTCATCGCCACGCCGCACAGCGCGGGTTTTTCCGACGGCAATGCCGCGCGCGTGGCGGGCATCTTCCTGGACAACCTGCGGCGCTGGGTGGCCGGGGAGGCGTTGCGCAATCTGGTTGGCTGACGCAGCCAGCCATGCCTTGCCGGCTGTCGTCCCCGCTTGCCCAGACCCTCTCCCCATGAGGGGAAAGGGCGCAAAGCCCCCGGGGTACCGCGGGCGCCGCCGGCGCGCCGCTTCCCCCTTGCCTCGTCAGCTCAGCCCGCGCCGACCGGCGCGAACGTCGGCACCGGCGGGCCGTCCTCGGTCGGCGTGAAGGTGAGCTTCACTTCCTGCCCGATACGCACCGTATCCAGGTCGCAATCCACGATATGGGTCATCATGGTCACGCCTTCTTCCAGCTTCACGTAAGCGATGCAGAACGGCGTGGGGCCGGCGCGGCGCGTGACGCTGAACGAATAGATGGTGCCGCGGCCCGAAGCCTGCTTCCATTCCGTGTCGCCCATGCAGAAGGGGCACAACGTGCGCGGATACCAGTGCGGCTTGCCGCAGGACTTGCAGTGCCTGACCAGCAGGCGGCCTTCGCGCGCGGCTTCCCAGAACTCGGTGTTGTCCGGTGCCACCTGCGGCGACTTGAGCGGCGTGGCCGTGTAAGGTGTGCTCATCTTGTTACTCCCGTTCCAGAATCACAGTGGCGCTGCCGTGGCGCGAGCCGAGATAGCCGCCCGTGCCCTGGGCCAGGGCCAGGTCGCAGTTCTTGACCTGCACGGCGGGATGCGCTTCGCCGCGCAGCTGGCGCACCGCCTCGATCACCTTGGTGATGCCGCCGCGATTGGCCGGGTGGTTGTTGCACAGGCCGCCGCCGTCGGTATTGAAGGGCAGCTTGCCCACGCCGGAGATCAGGTTGCCGTCGGCCACGAACCGGCCGCCTTCGCCCTTCTTGCAGAAGCCCAGGTCTTCGAGCTGCATCAGCACCGTGATGGTGAAGCTGTCGTAGATCGAGGCGTACTTGATGTCGGACGGGCGGATGCGCGCTTCCTCGAAGGCGATCGGGCCCGAGATGGCCGCGCCGGACCAGCTCAGGTCCACTTCGCCGCCGAGCTGGCCCTTGACCGCTTCGCCGGCGCCGATGATCTTGACCTTGGGGCGCTTGAGCCGGGCCGCGATTTCCGGGCGCGCCACGATCAGCGCGCCGCCGCCGTCGCTGACCACGCAGCAGTCCAGCTTGTGCAGCGGGTCGGAGATCATGGGGGAATTCAGCACGTCGTCCACGGTCACCACCTCGCGCAGCATGGCGTTGGGGTTGTGCTGGGCGTGGTGCGAGGCCGCCACCTTGATCCAGGCGAGCTGCTCGCTGGTGGTGCCGTACTGGAACATATGCCGCATCGCGACCATGGCGTACAGGTTCACCGTGACGGCGCTGTAGGGCGCCTCGAAGGGCTGGTCGGGCAGGTTGGCGCCCCAGTTGCGCGCCTGCGTGCCGCTCGAGCCTTCCGAGCGCGGACGGCCCGCCAGCGTGATCAGCGCCACGTTGCACTTGCCGGCGGCGATGGCCTGCGCGGCGTGCGAGACGTGGGCGATATAGGCCGAGCCGCCGGTGTCGGTGGAGTCCACATGACGCACCTTGAGGCCAAGGTAGTCCACCATGTTGATCATGCCGAGGCCGGGCGCGTCACCCGCGCAGAAGTAGCCGTCGACGTCCTGCAGGCTGAGTCCGGCGTCTTCCAGCGCGCCACGTGCGCACTCCGCGTGCAGTTGCGCGACGCTCTTGTCCGGAGCCTTGCGGGTCGGGTGCTCGTAGGCCCCGACGATATATGCCTTGCCGTTGATGCTCATAGGTCTCCCTGTTTGTCCCGGGTACTTGTCGTGGAATGAATGGATCTGTCTCTAAGAGGGCGTTTCAAAAGACCCTGGTGTCGTTGCGCGGCCACGGCAAGTACCAGTTGTACTGTCTGCGGCCGCGCAGGCTGCATGTGCCTGTCTATTGCTTGCTCTTGCGTCGCCCGGATCGTGCCCGGATCGAGCCCCGGTCTCACGGCGCGCGGCCGAAGCGCTCGCGCAGGTCGCGCTTGAGCACCTTGCCGATGGCGTTGCGCGGCAGTTCGTCCGTGAACTCGAGCGCGGCCAGGCGCTGCATCTTCTCCAGCCGGCCGTTGGCCCAGTCCAGCAATGCTTGCGTGCCCGCCGCGGCGCCCGCGCGCAGCACCACATAGGCCACCGGCGTCTCGCCCCAGCGCTCGGACGGCACGCCCACCACGGCCGCGTCGGCAACGTCGGCGTGCGTCATCAGCACGGCTTCGATATCGCTCGGGTAGAGATTGAAGCCGCCGGAAATCACCATGTCCTTCTTGCGGTCCATCAGGACCAGGAAACCATCGGCGTCGAAGTAGCCGACATCGCCGGTGCGGATAAAACGCTTGCCGCCGGCGTCGAACCACTCCACCTCGGCGGTCTTGGCCGGCTGGTTGTGGTAGCCGGACATCATCCCCGACGAATGCCCCACGATCTCGCCCGGGGTGCCGGGCGGCGCGTCGGGCGGCAGCTCGCGGCCGTGGTTGTCGAGCAGGCGCATGTCGGTGTCCGCCGACGGGCGTCCCACCGTGTGCAGCTTGTCGGGATGCTCATGCGCGCGCAGTTCGCAGCGCCCGCCGCCTTCGGTCATGCCGTAGTACTCGATCAGCATGCCCGGCCAGCGTTGCAGCGCTTCGGCCTTGAGCGCGGCGGAGAACGGTGCGCTGGTGCAGAACTTGACGCGGAAGGAGGACAGGTCGGTGGCGTCGAAGTCCGCGTGGGCCAGGATGCGCTGGTACTGCACCGGCACCAGGATGGTATGGGTGGCGCGGTGGCGGGCGGCCAGCGCCAGGTACTGGCCGGCATCGAAYTTGCGCATCAGCACCACGGTGCCGCCCAGTG
The DNA here is from genome assembly GCF_056397305.1 of Cupriavidus sp. 05N40. Classification (NCBI taxonomy): domain Bacteria; kingdom Pseudomonadati; phylum Pseudomonadota; class Betaproteobacteria; order Burkholderiales; family Burkholderiaceae; genus Cupriavidus; species Cupriavidus sp. 05N40. The sequence continues at coordinate 18,020 of NZ_JBFTND010000102.1, read as the reverse complement.
CCAGGGTGGGGAACAGGCTGACCAGCGTGGTGTTGGAATACAGCGGGGTAGACAGCAGCGTGACGCTGTCCGGGCCGTAGCCGCCCTGCGCGGCGCGCTGCACGTGCGAGGCGCGCATGCCGAACGGCTGGATGATGCCCTTGGGCACACCGGTGGTGCCGGACGAATAGATCAGGTTGAAGGCCCAGTCCGGCCCGATCGCGGGCGGTGCCGGCCGCGCGTTCCCGGCGGCCAGCCACTGGCTGAACGGCTGCCCGGCATGGCTGTCGTCCAGCGCGATGCATGGCACGCCCGGATCCGTCCCCAGGCCGGACAGCGCTTCGCGCGTGGTGGCGTCGATGAACAAGCGGCACGCGCCTGAATCCTGCACCATCCCCCGCAGCGTTGCCGGATTCAGTGCCGGCGACAGCGGCGCCACCGCCACCCCTGCGCGCAGGCTGCCAAGGAAGGCGGCGACGTATTCGATGGACGTGGCTGCGCAGATGGCGACCGTGCCTTGCGCCGGCACACCGTCGCGCTGCAGCGCCGCCGCGACGCGGTCGGCCAGCCGGTTCAGCCCGGCGTAATCGATGCTGCGGTCATCCAGCACCACGGCGGGATGGTGCGGCCGCTGTGTGCCGTGCGCATCGACCAGGGCGGCAAGGGGAATGAATTCGGTAGCTGTCATTGGGGCCGCAACGAACTTGTATGGAATGCTTTGTCCGGGGCGCCGGGGGGCGCCAGCCGCAGTGGACAAAGTGTCGCGCGTGCCGGCCGGTTCGACAATTTGGAATTTTGAAAGTGAGCCTTGCGGGAAGGTTTTGTGCGTTGCACAAATGCGCACGGGCACCCCGGGAGCCAGGCCCGGGCGCCCAGCGAGGCTTGTGATGCCCTCCGCACCGGCACTGCCAGGCCGGCCGGGCGCAGGCTACGCGGTCGCCTCGACGCGGTTCTTGCGGTAGAGGATGAGTGTGGCGATCAGCCCGCATGCGGCGGCGAAGGCCATCCAGTATCCCGGCGCGGCCTTGTCCTTGGTGGCCTCGATCAGATACGTGGAAATGGCTGGCGTAAAGCCGCCGAAGAGCGCGGTAGCCAGGCTGTATGCCAGCGAGAAGCCCGCCACCCGCACCTCGACCGGCATCACCTCGGTCAGGGCCACCACCATGGCGCCGTTGTACATGCCGAACAGGTAGGACAGCCACAGCAGCACCAGCAGCATGCGCTCGAAACTGGGCGCAGCCGCCAGCCACGACAGGGCGGGGTAGGCGGTGACCAGTGCAATCAGCGAGATCGCCAGCAGGATGGGGCGGCGGCYGATGCGGTCGGACAGCGCGCCGCCGATGGGCAGCCAGATAAAGTTCGAGATGCCCACGCACAGCGTCACCCCCAGGCTGTCGGCCGTACTCAGCTTGAGCACGGTCTTGCCGAAGGTGGGGGTATAGACGGTGATCAGGTAGAAGGTGGTGGTGGTCATGGCCACCAGCAGCATGCCGGCCAGCACGGTGCGCCAGTTGCGCAGCATGGAGTCGAACACCTCGCGCGTGCTCGGATGGTGGCGCCGCGTGCGGAACGCTTCGGTTTCCTGTAGTGAACGGCGCAGGACAAACAGGAAAGGCACGATCAGGCAGCCGATGAAGAACGGGATGCGCCAGCCCCAGCTGTGCAGCGCGTCGGCCGTCAGCCACTGGTTCAGCGCGAAGCCCAGGCCCGCCGCCACCACGATGGCGATCTGCTGGCTGGCCGACTGCCACGCCGTATAGAAGCCCTTGTGGCCCGGCGTGGCCATTTCCGACAGATAGACCGATACCCCGCCGAGCTCGGCGCCGGCCGAGAAGCCCTGTAGCAGGCGGCCGACCAGCACCAGCAGGGGGGCCAGCAGGCCGATGGTGGCATAGCCTGGCACCAGGGCGATCAGGATGGTGCCGCTGGCCATCAGCGCGAGCGTCACGATCAGGCCCTTGCGCCGTCCCACCTTGTCGATATACGCGCCCAGCATGATGGCGCCCAGGGGGCGCATCAGGAAGCCCGCGCCGAACACGGCGAAGGTCAGCATCAGCGAGGCGAATTCACTGTTGGCCGGGAAGAATGTCTGGGCGATATAGGTGGCGTAGAAGCCGAACAGGAAGAAATCGAACTGCTCGAGGAAATTGCCGCTGGTGACACGAAGTACGGCACCGAGCTTCGAGGACCCGGGTAGGGCCGTCCCCGCCATTTGCGCTTGCATCGCCAGTCTCCTTGGGCACCGCGTGCGGCGCATCCGCCGCCCTCCCGCAAGAGACCGGCCCGGCGGCCGCGCGTGTGCCGGTCACGCGTGTGGAGGTCAATATATGCCGTGCAAGTCGCCAGCGCCAGTTCTGCGTGGAAGGCGCCCGCGGGACTCGCACACGCCGCCCATGCGCCGGCGCGGCCATGCCGCCGGCTCAGGCGTGGCGGAACACGGCGGGGCGTTTCTCCACGAAAGCGCGCGTGCCTTCACGCGCATCGTGCGAGCCCGCCGCCACCATGAACTGCATGGCCTCCACCGCCAGGCCCTCGTCGATCGGCAGGTTGATGCCACGCGTCACCGCGCGCAGCGAGGCCGCTACCGCCACCGCGGAATGGCGGGCGATGCTGTCGGCCAGTCGCACGCACGCGGGAATCAGGTCTTGCGCCTGCACCACCTCGTTGACCAGCCCGAAGCGCAGCGCGCCGGCCGCGTCGATCGGCTCGCCGGTGAGGATCATCTGGTTGGCGCGCTTTCGCCCGACGTGGCGCGGCAGCCGCTGCGTGCCGCCGAAGGTGGGCGGAAAGCCCAGCTTGATCTCCGGCTTGGCAAAGGTGGCATGGCTTGCCGCGATGGCCAGGCTGCATGCTTCCACGGTCTCGCATCCGCCGCCGTAGGCCAGGCCGTTGACCGCCGCGATGACCGGCTTGGGAAACGACTCGATGCGCCGCGTCATGGCCTGCCCGCGCTGCAGGAAGCGGCGCAGCGCCTGCTCCGGCGACGCCGCGATATCCGGCGCGAAGCCGGCGATGTCTGCGCCCGCGCTGAACGCGCGCGTGCCGCTGCCGGTCAGGATCACGCAGCGCACGGCCGGATCCGCCTCGATGGCATCCAGCCTTGCCATCAAGGCATCGATCAGCGCATAGCTCAGCGCATTGAGCTTGGCCGGACGGTTCAGTACCAGCAGCGCGTGCGCGCCCAGCGCTTCATATTGCACGAGCATATCGGCTTGATCGGCTTGATTGGCGTGACCGGCTTGACCGGCGGGGGCGCCGTGTCCGTCGTCCTGCGCAGCGTGCCCGTGGAGTGCATCGTTCATGGTCGTTCTCCTTTGTCGTGACGTTTTTTCCTGGCGTTCTTCAGGCGGGGTCCCGCACGGCAATGCACGCCGGCCGCCCCCGAAAGCCGGAGACAAACACCACGGTCTCCTCGGCCGCGACGAAGCGCTCGCCGCAGGCCAGCACGGTGTCGCGGCGCGCGGCGTCGAGCGCGGCCGATTGCTGGGTGAGCCATGCCATGCCCTGCGTGCAGATCAGGTAAGATCCAGAGCCAAGCGGGATCCGCAGCGCGGCCGGGCCGAGCAGCCAGAGGCCTTGCGCGGCAGCTGGCGTGGCCGATGGATTAACGCTCTGGGTCGTGGTCGTCGCGCGCATGTCAGCCTCCGGGCAAAGCGCTTCCCCTGTATCCGCCGCATGGGCTTGCGTCCGAATGCATCGGGTGAGCGTCGGATAGCGCCAGATGGGCGCCGGGAACCTTGACTGCATTCTTGCCGGGAACCGGCCGCAGCGGCCGGAAGGATTTTCATCAGCGGTATGCCTGGGCGTCATGACGATCCTGAGCCGAGCCTCCACCAGCGCGCTGCGCACCATGTCGCTCGAGGCCCTGCGCGGCTTCGAATCCGCCGCGCGCCATCTCAGCTTCACGGCAGCCGCCGAAGAGCTCTGCCTCACCCAGTCCGCCATCAGCAAGCAGGTCAAGAGCCTGGAAGACGTGCTCGGCGTCGCGCTGTTCCGGCGCGGCGGCAAAGGCCTGAGCTTGACCCCGGAAGGCCGCCAGCTCTATGAAGCCGCGCGCGAAGCCATCGGCCAGCTCGGCGCCGCCATCGACCGCCTGCTCGCCGTGGACCGCGTTTCCATCGCCGTCACCACCACGCCATCCTTCGCCGCCCTCTGGCTGGTGCCCAAGCTTGCCCGCTTCCAGGCCGCCGAACCCGGCATCGACGTCCGCATCGATGCCTCCGAACCCATGCTCAATCTCGAGCGCGAAGGCATCGACCTGGCCATCCGCCTCAATGCGCAAGCCCCCGGTCCCGGCGGTCCCCGCCCGCTGCTGCAGGAACGCCTGATGCTGGTGGCCGCCCCCGCCATCGCCGCGCGCATCACCGAGCCGCGCCACATACTCGATGCGCCCCTGCTGGTCTTCCACGACCCCGGCGCCCGCTTTGCCTGGATGTCGTGGACGCAGTGGTACCAGCGCCTGGGCTTGCTGCGCTCGCCCAAGCAGGCCTGCCTGTATTTCTCGCAATACGCGCACGTGCTCAACGCCGCCGTCCAGCAGGCGGGCATTGCCATCGGGCGCACGCCCATGGTGCTGCCGATGCTCAAGAGCGGCCAGTTGCAGGTGGTGGTGCCGGAGCACACCGCCGACGGGCTGACCTACCAGATCGTCACGTCAAGCGTGGAGCGGCCCGGCGTGCGGCAGTTCCGCGCCTGGCTGGAGAGCGAACTGGCGGGTGAGGTGATTGGGTAGTCGAGATCCGTTTCGCCCCAGGCCGGCGGCGCCTGTCCCATATGGCGCCTGTTCCATATGCAAAAACTGCCTTTCCATAGCTGAAAAGTTGTCTATACAAGTAACCGGCGGCTCGATAACATCGATCTGAACAACAAGCGCGCGCATGCCCGGCGCGCTTGTTGTCTTTCCACGTTTTTCGGAGTCCGAGGTGAATCGTCTTGTCCGCCAGCTTGCCAGTTCCACTGTCGTTCGCTTTGCGGGGGCAGCCGTGCTGGCCTGCGCAAGCCTGCCGTCGTTCGCTGCCGGCCCCGCCGCAGGCGAGGGTTTCCCGGCAAAGCCGGTGAGGGTGATCGTGCCGTTCGCGCCGGGCGGCGTGTCCGATGCCTTGCCGCGACTGGTGGGGCAGAAGCTGGCAGAGCAGTGGGGCCGTGCCGTGGTGATCGACAACAAGCCCGGCGCGGCAGGCAATATCGGCATGGAGGCCGCGGCGCGGGCACCCGCGGACGGCTATACGCTGGCGCTGGCGCCGGCAGGCAACCTCACGGTGAACCCGATTCTTTTCCCGAAGCTTGGCTTCGACACGCGCGACCTGGTCCCCGTGACGATGCTGGCGAGGTCGCCCAACGTGCTGGTGGTCAGCCCGGGCTTTCCCGCGCATTCGCTCAAGGCGCTGGTGGCCTACGCGCGCGCCCATCCGGGTGAACTGAATTTTGCCTCGCCGGGCAGCGGCAGCGGGGCGCACCTGGCGGGCGAGCTGCTGAACCTGGAGGCGGGCATCCAGACCGTGCACGTACCTTACAACGGCACCGCGAGCGCGCTCAATGATGTGCTTGGCGGGCAGGTACAGATGGTGTTCGCAGGCGTGTCGACCGTGCTGCAGCATATCCGTTCAGGCAAGCTGGTGGCGATTGCCGTGGCCGGGCCGCAGCGCCTGGCGCAGTTGCCGGGCGTGCCGACGGTAGCGGAGTCGGGCTATCCGGGCTTCGACGTGACCTCGTGGTACGGGCTGGTGGCGCCGAAGGGGACGCCGGACGCGGTGGTGCGCAAGTGGCAGGCGGATGCGGCCGCGGTGTTGCGCCAGCCGGAGGTGCGCGAGAAGATGCTGGGGCTTGGGCTCGAGCCGGTGGCGAGCACGCCGGAGGCATTCGCACGGACGATCTCCGCCGAAACGCTGAAATGGCGCGCGATCGTGCATCGCGCGAAGATCCAGCCATTGCAGTCTTAAGGCTGCGAAGACATCCCCTGAACCGGCACGGGCCGGCGGGCTCGGCCTCCTTGCCGTGCTCGCCGGCCTTCTTGTTTTCCGCCCTCTGGCAAGACTCCGCCCCAGGATCCTAGGGTAATCCCCAGTATGCCGTATCATCTCGCCCTGCGCGTTCGTCGCCAGGGCATGGTTGCGTCTCGGGCGCGGCACATTTGCGCATCTGTCCTGTCCAACGTGCTGGTTTTTACACATTGAACAGGTACGGGTTCTCCGCTCGAGGAGATCCCGGGGGCACGCGGGCGCTTTGTCGGGGCGTCCGGTGCCGGGTAATGCAGGAGATGCTTTTGGCAACAAACGAAACCCAGCGCAGAACTGAGGTTGACCTGATTCGCGGCGTCGCGCTGATCTTCATCGTGGTCGACCACGTGAATGGCAGCGTGCTGGCTGACTATACGATCCGCAATTTCGCGTTCTTCGACGCGGCGGAGATCTTTGTCTTCCTGGCCGGCTATTCGGCCAGCTCGGCCTTCCTGGCCATGGAGGCGCGCCACGGCGCGGCTGCCGCGCAGAGCCGCCTGGTGCGGCGCAGCTGGGAGATCTACAAGGCGTTCGTGCTGACCGGCGTGCTGATGCTGGTGTTCGGTCTGCTGCTGGCGCTGGCACGCGTGCCGGCACCGGCGGTGGTATCCACCGAGGCGCCGATCTTCATGGCGCATCCGTTCAGCACGCTGGTCGAGGTGTTCAGCGTGGCGCGCCAGCCCTTCGTCTCGGACGTGCTGCCGATGTATGCGGTGTTCATCCTGTTCGCGCCGCTGGGCATCCGCATGGCGCGCGCGCGGCCGTTGACCTTCGTCGGCGCCAGCGCGCTGCTGTGGCTGATGGCGCCGATGCTCACGCCGCTGCTGCCGAGCAGCGACGGCAATGGCTGGAGTTTCAATCCCTTTGCCTGGCAACTGATGTTCGGCCTGGGGCTGATGGCGCGCCTGCGGCCTGACGTGATCCTGCCGCGCCAGCAACTGGTGCGCTGGGTGGTGACGGTGCTGGCGGTGGCGATGACGCTGGCCGGCGTGTTGCTGGCCTACCTGTGGATGCGTCCGCACGTCTATGAGCCGTGGCTGCCGGCGTGGCTGCCGACCATGGTGTTCCCGCTGCCCAAGAAGAGCCTGGCGGCGCTGCGCGTGGCGAGCTTCCTGGGCCTGGCATGGCTGGCCTACCTGGCGGTGCGCGCGGGCTGGGTGGCGCGGCTGGCCTCGGTGATGGGGCCGGTGGTGCAGATCGGCCGCCATAGCCTGTTCTGCTTTGTCTTCGGCGCGGTGGTGTCGGTGGTGATCGAGGGCTTTACCTATGGCATCGCCGGTGGGCGGCCGTCGCGGCCCATCGCGCTGGGCGGCGATATCGTCGCGGTGGCACTGCTGCTGGTGATCGGCGGCTGGTGGGGGCGGCGCAAGGAAGAACGCAAGGCCGCTGCCGCCTAGCTGCGCAGCCTAGCTGCGCCGGGTGGCGCGGCCGGGTTGCAAGGCCCGGGCGCTCCCGCTCCTGTCAGCGGCGTACCAGCGCAATCGCGTACACGCACGGCGTATCGCCGGGATTGAAGAACGTGCAGGCCACCGGGGGGCCGAGCTGGAGGCAGTCTCCGGCGTTCAGCGTGTGCACCAGATCGCCTTCCTCGAAGACCAGCGTGCCTTCGCGCATCCAGATCTGCTGGTGCTGGAAGGTGAACGCGGCGGGCGGATAGGAGACGCGGGTCCCGGCCGGCAGCATGACTTCGAGCAATTCCAGCATGCCGCCGTTGCGCGGCGAGACCGCGCGGCGCGTGTAGCCGGTTTCCGGATCCTGCCAGACCGCCTGGTCGTCATGCCGGCTGAGGCGCTCGCCAGCCTGTTCGGCCAGCGCCAGCAGCATCGACAGCTGCAGGCCGAACGCGCCGGACAGGCGACCGAGCACGGTGGCGGTGGGGCTGGCCTCGCCGCGCTCGATCTTGCTGATCATGGCTTTGGACACCCCCGAGCGATCGGCCAGGTCCGACAGCGACCAGCCGCGCGATTCGCGCTCGGTCCTGATGCGGGCGGAGATGGCGACGGTAGGATCGGCGGAAGGCTGGTTTTGCATGGGACTGGAATCCGGGCGCGGGGCCGTGGCGATGGTCGCCGCATTATACGAGGCGCCGTCCTGGTGCCGCCCCGCGCCTGCCGCCTGTAGCCGGGGTCCTTGCGGTCCATCGGCCCGAGCATCGCCGGCCATTCCATCTATGACGATATCTGCATGTTTTTCCCGGCCGCCCATGCCGATGCGTATTGCGTATCGCGTATCGCCGGCGTGGCCGGGCCAGTGTATTCGAAATTGGCTAAAGGGGTCTTCCGGGAATGCGGTTTGACGAAGTTGCCCGGTGCAGGCATCGTGCAGGACAATGACCCGGTGGTTCAGGACGAATCCTGTCGCAACAGGGACGCCGGGAACCCGGGCGCGAGTCTCGCGTACCGGAATCGCAGGCCTGGATGGCCGCAAGGCAGGAGAAGACCATGAGTATTGGAACGCCGGGCCATCTGCGCTCTCTGCTTTTCGTACCCGCCGACAGCGACAGGAAGCTCGAAGCATCCTTGCGGTCCGGCGCCGATGCGCTGGTTTTCGACCTCGAGGATGCCGTGCCCGAGGAAGGGAAGGGCGAGGCGAGGAAGCGGCTTTCGGCCTTCCTCGATGTGCACCGGGAATCGATGCCCGCCTGCTTCTTCGTGCGGATCAATGGCCTGTCCACGGCGCACGTCCTTGAAGACCTCGCAACCGTCGTGCGTCACCGTCCCGATGCCATCGTGTTACCAAAATGCCGGAGTGTCGACGATGTGCACCGGCTAGGCGATTTTCTTTCCGCGTTCGAGCACATCCTGCTCGGCGGCAAGCAGCAGACCGGCATCATCGCCATGGCGACGGAGACGTCGGAGGGCGTGTTCGGTCTCTCGTCGTACCGCAACGCCCCCATGCGTCTGCGCGCGCTGATGTGGGGCGTCGACGATCTGGCCGCGGATCTGGGCGCTTTCTCGTCGCATGCCGGCCGGGAGCTCACATCGCCCTTCTCCGTGGCGCGGACCATGTGCCTGCTTGCGGCCGCCCAGGCGGGCGTCGACGCGATCGATGCCGTCAGCACCAAACTCGGCGACGAAGCGCAGATCGTGGCAGAGGCCTTGCAGGCGCRCCGCGATGGATTCGTAGCCAAGGCGGCGGGGCATCCGGCACATATCGCCGCGATCAACCAGGCCTTCCTTCCCAATGAGGAAGAAGTGGTCTGGGCAAGGCAGGTGGTGGCCGCGTTCTCTACCGTGGGCGCGTCCGGCGTGGTGCGCCTCGGGGACACGATGATCGACCGGCCGCATCTGCGCCTGGCCCACCGGATACTTTGCCAGGTCGACGGCGAGGACTGACTTGCGTCGCCGTGGCCGCCAGGCGAACCGCCCGGTGGCGGCGGCCATCTGACGGGCGCCGGCGTCGGCGCTGTTTCCCGCTTCCCCGCTTCCCGCATCTGGCATCTGGCATCTGGCATCTGGCATCTGGCATTGCGCCGGGCTGCCTCACATGCTCGCGTTAACCCTTATCGAATTTCGCTTTTATCGGTAGTCATCCGTCCACTATATTAAACGCAATGAGCGGGGTGGCAGACATTGGCCGGTTTGCGGCGAAGCAGCGGCCCCGGCGGACCAATGGCTGACCTGGAGCCGGCATGCCCCGTGAAATTCGTCTGAACGCCTTTGACATGAACTGCGTGGGCCACATCCAGCAGGGGCTGTGGACCCACCCGCGCGATCAATCCAGTCGCTTCGGCGAATTGCAGTACTGGACCGACTACGCGAAGACGCTCGAAGCCGGCCTGTTCGACGGCATCTTCCTCGCCGACGTGGTGGGCGTGTACGACGTCTACGGCGGCAGTCCGGACGCCGCGCTGCGCGGCGCGGTGCAGGTGCCGGTGAACGACCCGACGCTGATCATCCCGGCCATGGCGGCGGTCACGCGCCATCTCGGCTTCGGCGTGACCTGCAACCTGACCTACGAGCAGCCGTTCCTGTTCGCGCGCCGCATGTCCACGCTCGACCACCTGACCGGCGGGCGCATCGGCTGGAATATCGTGACCGGCTATCTCGACAGTGCGGCACGCGCCATCGGCATCGAAGGGCAGGCGGCGCACGACGACCGCTACGACCTCGCCGACGAATACATGGCGCTGGTCTACAAGCTCTGGGAAGGCAGCTGGGACGACGACGCCGTGGTCCACGACCGCGCCGGCGGCGTCTATGCCGATCCGTCCAAGGTGCGCGCCGTCCACCATCGCGGCCCGCAGTACAAGGTCGACGCCGTGCACCTGTGCGCGCCGTCGCCGCAGCGCACCCCGGTGCTGTACCAGGCGGGATCGTCCGCGCGCGGGCGCCGGTTCGCGGCCACGCACGCCGAATGCGTGTTCGTGAACGGGCAGAAGAAGGAGGGGGTGCAGGAGATCGTCGGCGACATCCGCGCCCAGGCGGTGCGGCAGGGCCGCCGCGCGGAAGACGTCAAGGTGTTCATGGGCGCCACCATCGTCACCGGCAGGACCGATGCCGAGGCGCAGGAAAAGTACGAGGAATACCGCCGCTATGTCAGTTCCGAGGCGGCACTGGTGCACGCGGCCGCGTCGATGGGCATCGACTTCGCGCGCTATGACATCGACGAGCCCATCCAGGCCAGCAAGAGCCAGGCCATCGTATCCAATGTGGAGGCCATGACGCGCAGCGCCGGCCCGCAATGGACCCGCCGCAAGCTGCTCGAGCAGATGGTGCTGGGCAGCCGACAGGCGCCTTGGGTGGGCAGCGCCGGGCGCATCGCGGACCTGATGCAGGGCTGGAGCCAGGACACCGGCGTGGACGGCTTCAATCTCTCGCGCACCGTGATGCCGGAGTGCTTCGACGATGTGATCGGGCTGCTGGTGCCGATCCTGCAGGAGCGCGGCGTCTACAAGACCGCGTACCGCGACGGCACCTACCGCGACAAGCTGTTCGGCCACGCCCGCCTGCCGGCCACGCACGCTGCCGCCCGTTACCGCGGCGCCGCCGCGGTTGCAGGCGCGCAGGCCTGAGATCATCATTCTGCGCAGGCACCGGACAAGGGCATGGTAGACAAGACGACTTTCCGAGACGCGATGGCAGGGCTGGGCGCCGCCGTCAACGTCATCACCACCGACGGCGTGGCGGGCCTGGCCGGCTGCACCGCTTCCGCCGTATGCGGCGTGACCGACGAGCCGCCCATGCTGCTGGTGTGCATCAACCGCGCCAGCCGCAACAATGCCGCCATGCGCGAGAACGGCCGGCTGTGCGTCAATGTGCTCAGCGCGGAACAGCGCGACGTGGCGATGCGCTTTTCCAGCAAGGACGTCTCGATCGGCGAGCGCTTTGCCAGTGCAGAGTGGGAGCGCATGGAGACCGGCGCGCCGGTGCTGCGCGGCGCGGTCAGCGCGCTCGATTGCGAGATCGAATCGGTGACCGAGGTCGGCACGCACACGGTGTTCTTCTGCGCGGTCCGGGCCGCGCGCGCGCAGGACGACCGCGACGGGCTGATCTATTTCGGCCGCGATTTCCACCGGGTCGGCGCGGCGGCGCCAGCCGACGCCGGGACCTGACGCGATGGCTCGCGCCCAGGCCGCGCCCGTCATGTCCTCCACGCCCGCAATGCCCGCCGCCGCCCACCTGCCCGGCAAGACCGCCTCGCTAGTCATCCTGCTGTTGTCACAGGTGGCGGCGATGGGCGTGTGGTTCTCGTCGAGCACGGTGATCGCCGTTATCAAGCAGGCGCACGCGATCGCGGCCTTCGACGCCTGCTGGTGGGCGCGCTCACGCTCGGCTCGGCCAGCCCGCACCTGCTGGCCGCCACCGGCGGGCTGGACTGGCGCACCATCTACGGCGTGGCCGCGGCCTGTGCCGCGGCAGCGGCGGTGCTGATCGGCTTCGCCAGCGTCGGTCCCAACATCAGGCGCGCCACGCGCATCGATATCGGCAAGGTGGCGCAGGCCTGGCGCAGCCCGGCAGTGCGCCTGGCCAACCTGGGCTATCTCGGCCATATGTGGGAGCTGTACGCGATGTGGGCCTGGCTGGCGCTGTTCCTGCAGCAGACGYTGGTCGCGCGCGGCGTGGCCGAAGCGCGCTCGCGGGCCGAATGGATGACCTTCGTGGTGGTGGCCGTGGGCGCGCTCGGCGCGTGGCTGGGCGGCTGGCTGGCCGACCGCGTGGGCCGCACCGCCGTGACCATCGGTGCCATGGGCATCAGCGCCTCGTGCGCGGCGCTGATGGGCTGGCTGTCCACCGCGCCGATGGCGCTGCTGGTGGCCGTGGCCTTGCTGTGGGGTCTGTCCGTGATCGCGGACTCCGCGCAGTTCTCCGCCAGCGTGACCGAGCTGGCCGATCCGTCCTCGGTGGGCACGCTGCTGACGGCGCAGACCTGCGCGGGCTTCCTGCTGACGCTGGTCAGCATCCACCTGGTGCCGGATGTCGTGGCGTATCTCGGCTGGCGCGGGGGCTTCGGCATGCTGGCCATCGGGCCGGCGCTGGGCTGCGTCGCCATGTGGCGGCTGCGGCGGCACCCGGATGCCGTCAAGCTGGCGGGCGGCAAGCGCTAGCCGCATGCCGCCTTGCGGTGCGTCGCGGCGTCCTTGCCGCCAGGGGCAGGCGGCGGCCGATGCGTGCATCGGCCTGCTGGTGGCGCTGGCTCAGGCCGCCTGCTGGCGCAAGGCGAAGGCCCGCTGCGCCGCCGGCCGCGTCACGCAGCGCTGGTGCCAGGCAGTCAAGCTGGTGAAGGCGCAGGCATCGATGTCGGCCAGACGGTGCAGCACCGATGCCACGTTCAGATCCGCCACGGTGAAGGTGTCGCCCAGCAAGTAGGGCTGGCGCGCGCAATGCGCGTCCAGCACGGCCAGCGGCTTGCGCAGCGCCGCCAGCGCCGCCAGCGCCGCGGCGGCCTGGGCGGGGTCGCGTTGCGCCTGTGGCAACAGCCGGGTGTGCTGGCTCCACTGCGTCAGGTGCGGCTCGACCATGGTGGCGGCCCACAGCGTCCATTGCAGGATCCCGGCGTCCTGTCCGGCGGTGCCGTCGCACAGCACCTGGCCCGCATGCTTGCGCGCCAGGTAGAGCGTGATGGCCAGCGACTCATAGATGACCAGGCCATCGTCGTCGATGGCGGGCACGGTGCCGTTGGGGTTGATCGCCAGGTAGGCGGGTGCCTTGGCTTGYGCCGAGGCGTAGTGCAGCGGGATGTTCTCGTAGGCCAGGCCAAGTTCTTCCGCCGCCCACAGGGGGCGGATGGCGCGCGAGGCGGCGATGCCGTAGATCTTCAGGGTCACGGGTGGGGTTCCGGCGGTTGGAAATGGGTGTCGGCAATCGGGGCGCGCTTCAATCGCCCAGCGCGATGCCGTCCTTGCGTTTGTCCGATGCGCCCAGCAGGCCGCCTGAGGCATCGCGCATGACGATCTGCGCGCCGCCGAAATCGCTGCGGTCGCCCAGCTCGCCAAGGCCGGCGGGGTCGGTGTAGCCGGCGTCGCGCAGGGCTTGCGCGATGGCCGGCGGCATGCCGGCTTCGATGGCGAGCGCGGTGTCGGACTCCAGCCGCCAGCGCGGCGCATCGAGCGCGGCTTGCAGCGGCTGCTGCCAGGCCGCCAGCCGCACCAGCAACTGCAATTGTCCTTGCGGCTGCATAAGGCCGCCGACCACGCCGAAGCCCGCATGGAAGCGGCCGTCGCGCAGCGCCGCGCCGGGCACGACCGTGTGGTACGGCCGCTTGCCGGGCGCGGGGCTGTTGATATGGCCGGGGCCGGCAAAGCCGAAGCCGCGGTTCTGCAGCACGAAGCCGCAACCCGGCACCGCTATGCCGGAGCCGAAGCGCTTGAAGATGCTGGTCATCAGCGTGACGGCCAGCCCGTCGCGATCCACCACCACGGTGCAGACTGTGTTGCCGGCCGGGTCCGCCACGGTTTGCTTGGCGTATTGCATGGCGCGGCCCATGGCTTGCACGGTGCGCAGCACGGCGGCGGGATCGTCCTGCGCCAGCAGGGCAGGGTCGAGCCGGCCCAGTTCGTCCAGCGCGTGCAGGATCGCCACGCCATGCGTATTGGGCGGGCACTCGAGCACGGTCAGGCCGCGGAAGGTCGTGGAAACCGGCGTGCAGAAATTCCCGCGATGGGCGGCGAAATCCGCGGCCGCCAGCGCGCCGCCGGCATTGCGGCTGGCTGTCGCGGCCGCCTGCGCGGGGGCGCCCAGGTAATAGGCATCGGCGCCTTCCGCCGCGATGGCGCCCAGCACCTTCGCCAGTTCCGGATTGCTGAAGGTCTCGCCGGCGACCGGCGGGCGGCCGGCGCGATAGAGCGCGGCGCAGACCGGGTCCTGGTGCAGCACGCGATCGAACACGGCCCATTCGCGCGCGGCTACCGGTGCGACCGGGAAGCCGTCGCGCGCCAGCGCGATCGCCGGGGCGAACAATTGCTTCCACTCCATGCGGCCATAGCGGCGGTGCAGATCCTCCCAGCCGCGCACCGCGCCGGGCGTGGTCAGCGAAAGCGCGTGGCGCTCGGGGATGCGCTGCCCGGGGAGGCCCGCCAGTGCCGCCATCGGAAAGGCCGCAGGCGCGCGGCCGGTGCCGTTGTAGCTGACCGCATGCCCGTCGGGCTCGACGATCATGGCCAGCATGTCGCCGCCGATGCCGGTGGCCATCGGCTCCACCACGCCCAGGATAGCGTCGGCCGCGAGCGCCGCGTCGACAGCGCTGCCGCCTTCGCGCAATACCCGCAGCGCTGCCTGCGCGGCGAGCGGGTGGCCGGTGGCGACCATGCAGTGCGCGGCGCGCACGCCTTCGGCCGGGGTTGCGGTTGTCATGCGGGTCGCTCCTTGCTTGTCAGGGGTTTGAGGTTCGGTGTTTCAGCGCCACAGGACCACGGCGCACATCGTCGAGACGGTCAGGCCCGCCAGCACCGGCACCAGCAGCGCGCGCACGGCATCGAGCACCGGCACGCGCGCAAAGCCGGTAATGGCCACCAGCGACGACCACGCGATCAGCGTCCCGCCGCCGGTCCATACCGCGCCCATCTGGCCCACCGCGCACAGCGTGGCCGCGTCCAGCCCGACCGTGGGCCCCAGCGCGCCGGCCAGCGTGCCGGTCAGCGGCAGGCCGGCAAAGCCGGAGCCGTCGATGCCGGTGATCATGCCCACCAGCAGTACGCCGAAGGCCACCAGTACGTGATTGTTTGGAATCCATTGCTCGGCGCCCTGGATCAGCTCGAACAGCAGGCTGGGCGCGTGGCCGGTGCCAACGTGCAGGATGGCGCCGGCCGTGTCGCTCGCGCCGATAAAGAAGAATCCCGCGATCGGCAGCACGGAGCCCATGGCCTTGAAGGCAAAGACGAAGCCGTCGGTGATGTGCTCTGCGCTCATGTCCAGCATCTTGCGCGGCCCTTCGGCAGCCAGCGTGCAAAGGATCATCAGCAGCGCCGCGGTGCCCCCCACCATGGCCGCGGCTTCGCCCCCCTTGAGCTCGGCCACGCCGAGGCCGAGCTTGGGCGAGACCATCAGCGCGATCACCGCCGCGAAGGCCAGCGGCGTGAGCACGGCAAATGCCTTGGACCACTTGATGCGGCGCTGCTCCACCATCGACAGGCTGCGCGCGATATTGGCGTCGGTGCCCAGCGGCTCGCCATGCGCGGTGCCGCGCGCCAGTTCGCTCTTGTCGAAGCTGCCGGCGCCACCGGCGGGGTCCATCCCGGTTTCCGCGCGGCCCTGCCAGCGCTCCAGCAGGCTGGTGCTGGCGGGGCGGATATGGCCGCGGATGGAAAGATAGGCCAGCGTCAGCGCGATGCCGCCGGTGATCAGCGACAGCACCAGCGCGCGGTCCGCCACCATGGCGGCGCTGACCGCGGCGCCGGCCGCCTTGGCGCTGATGCCCGGCGCCACGCCGATCACGTAGTCGGACGACAGCGCGGTGCCCTGGCCTGCGATGGCAATGGCCATGGCGCCGGCCAGCGGCGGCAGCCCGGCGGCGATGGCGGCCGGCAGCAGGATGGCGGACACCAGCGGGATCGCCGGGGTGGGCCAGAAGAACAGCGAGATGGCATAGGTGATGGCGGCCAGCATGAAGTAAGCCGTGTGGCCGTTCTTCATCACCGAACGGAAGGGCTCCACCATGCGCACGTCGGAACGCAGGGCCTTGAGCGCGTTGAGCAGCGCTGTCATCAGCGCGATCACCAGGAAGATGTTGAACAGTTCGCGCGCCGCCACGAAGCTGGCGTTGAAGATGCTGGCCAGCGCGCTGACCGGGCTATGGGTCCAGGCCAGGGTCACCAGGAAGGTGGCGATGATCGAGGGCACCACCACGTTGGCGCGGAACACCATGGTGAGCACGATGGCGAACACGCCGGCGAGGTAGACCCAGTGGGCCGCGCCGATGGCGATATGTGAATCCATTTTGGGGGTTGTCTCCTGTGCCGGCGTGACGAAGGCGGTGTCGCCGGTCTGTGCAGAGGCGGCATCGTAGCCGGCCTTGTGCCAAAGCGGCAAACTTTGGCGCGGCGGGGCGGCATGCAGGTGCGCCGCAGCTATCCTGCGGCAAGCCGGGAGCACGCCGCATCACAAGCGGCGCTCGCTTATCCGGCGACGGATACGGCCTTGGCCGCGGCGCTGGTCTGCGCTTCCCAGGACACGCTGATGTCGCCGTTCACAAAGGTCTGGCAAGCCATGCGGTAGCCCTGGCCGAACTGCTCCTCGGTCAGGTGCTTGCGCTCCTTGGGCTTGATGGCGTCGGTGAACTCGAGGCCGCTTTCGATCTTGCACTTGCAGGTGCCGCACAGGCCGCCGCCGCACTTGAAGGGGATGCCGCCTTTCTCGCGCAGGGAAACGCGCAGCAGGTTGCTGTTCTCGGGGGCGGTGACGACCTTGCTGTCGTTGGTGACAAAGGTGATTTCAATCATGGAAACAGTCCGATTGCATGAGGGGGCTGCCCGGCGCCGTGCCGGTCATACTCGGTTTGTCGTGGATGGGGTTGTTCAGTCGGGATGCTTCACCAGCGCGATATCCATGCTGCCGAAGCTGGCCAGCCGCCTGAGTTCCTCGCGTGCGCCTTCGAGCGTGTCGAACTTCTCCAGGAATTTGGAGGGCACGTAGTTGACGATGGGCTGCGTGCCGCCATCGGCTTGCTCTACCACCTTCACCTTGACCGGATACGCCAGCTCGGCGATCACGTACTGCGCCGTCATGCGGCCGTAGAAGAGGTAGTCGTAGGCCTCCACGGCCGACAGTCCTTCGACGAGTTCGGTATGGAACTGCCCTGGCTTGCTGCTGAGAATCACGTACATGACTTTGCCGCTTGCTTGTTGCCGCTGGTACAGGTGCGGAGAATTGCCGATGGCTCACGAATTGCTGGTTGCCGTCACCGGCCGCGCTGCGGCTGGCATGGCCTTGGGCGCGACGCTCTCTGGCGGCAGTTCGTCCTGGGCCAGCTCGATGTCATGCTCCAGCCAGATCTGGCAGGTCAGCCGGTAGCCCTGTTCGAGCCGCTCGCCGAGCTGCTTCTTTTCCTTCCAGTTGGGCGGCGGCAGGTGCTCGGCGCCCGAGATCACGCGGCAGGCGCATTTCGAGCACTTGCCCATGCCGCATTCGTAGCGCAGGTTCGGATACGGAAACTGCTTGATTCCCGCCCGGACCACCAGGTTGGTACTGGGCTTGACCTCGTCTTCGAAGGTCTGGCCATTCTTGTGAAATACGACTTTCGGCATACAACTGTTCCGCAAGCGGTCCGTGGTGGTCT
This sequence comes from Cupriavidus sp. 05N40, assembly GCF_056397305.1. Taxonomy (NCBI): domain Bacteria; kingdom Pseudomonadati; phylum Pseudomonadota; class Betaproteobacteria; order Burkholderiales; family Burkholderiaceae; genus Cupriavidus; species Cupriavidus sp. 05N40. The sequence continues at coordinate 333 of NZ_JBFTND010000102.1, read as the reverse complement.
GTCAAGGACGGCCGGCGTGCAATGCCGGCCGCGTGCGATGACGCAGCCCTCTCAAGCGGCGAGTTCGAGTTCGGGCAGCGGGATTTCCTGCGCGACGTAGTCGTGATAGAGGGCGGTGGTATAGAGCAGGCGCATCTGTGCGCCGATCTCGCAGATCTTCAGGCAGCGCTGCTGGAGTTCGGGGGTGTCGGCGTGTTCGAGCACGATCTGGTAGCCGCGCTCGCCGTGGATTTCGTCGGAGACGATATGCAGGTCGAAGAACTCGACTTCTTCGTCGGTGAAGTTGTACTTGTCGCGCAGGGTGGGGGTCTGCTTGCGGTAGATCGAGGGGAC
>NZ_JBFTND010000101.1:0-25947 GCF_056397305.1 Cupriavidus sp. 05N40 | reverse complement strand
CAAGAGTGCGGATGGTTGGGTGACTCTTGGCACTGCCACCAACGATGATTGGAGCACACTGCTGGACCTAATGGGACGCGCTGACCTCAAGGAAGACTCCAACTTCATGTCCGTGGGATGGCGCCTGTCGAACAACGCGACGGTCGATGAGATCGTATCGGCATGGACTTCGTCGCTCCCCACTGCGGAGATTGAAATGCAAATGCACTCTGCAAAGATACCATGCAGCCCCGTAAGGACGATCGACGACGTGCTCGCGTGGGAACAAATCGTCGCACGGAACATGGCCGTGTCACTGTGGAATCCGCTCGCTGAGGCAACCATGGATGTCAAGGCTGCATCGTTTCCCTTGCGATTTGGTCACGCGGAGGTTGGCTATGACGCCCCGGCCCCGGTTCCTGGCGCACACACCGAAGAGATTTTGCGCAATATGGCTGGGGTAGATGCAGCTGAGTTTCTACGGCTCCGAGAGCGCCGGATCGTTTGAGTTCCCCTATGGGCAGGGTCTTTCGACACTGCCCAATTCAAGCATACCTCAAGAAGGCGTATTGCATCCTGCAATCGCGCTTGATCGAAAAAGCGCTTGTGCGGGTGCAAGTTCTCTTTGGAAAAGGGATTTGAGGCAATGCGAGGTCAGTCTTGGTCCGGCGTCGAGATTGCGAACGGAGTGACGTCGATTTGACGAGCCCGTCTGCCGAAGCAAGGTGGGAATCCGGGTAGGTCGATGAGCGACCGCGCACCGTTGGATAGGTCCATAATTCTGATGGACTGGCGTGGCCAGCGCAGGCACGGCGTCGCTGGCCAACCCGTCGCGGATCTCGCCTACGCTACCCGCGCAAGCTCCTCCTCCATAAAATCGAGGCGGTCCTTTCCCCAAAACATCTCGTCACCCACGAACATCATCGGCACGCCAAAGACTCCCCGCTCAACGGCTGAGTCCGTGCTTTGAGCAAGTTCGGCGCCGATCTCCTCGCTTCCGGCGACCTCTTCGAACCATGCGAAGTCTACGCCAAGAGACTCGACAATCAGTCGCAACCCGGCATACTCGACGATGCTGGCGTCACCGCGTTCCCAGTACGCCTCCATGACCTGCTCGACAAACGCCAACTCCAAGCCCTTTCGTCGCATTGCGAGAGATCCACGGAGAACCCTGCTGGACTTGATGGGAAATTGCCGGGGGATCTGGAACGAAATATTGTACTTCTCGGCCCAGCGCATCAGATCTCGCTTGCGATAACGAAGCTTTGCCTTCGACTCTTTCATGAGTTCGTAGTCATTGTTCCGGAATACGTACCCCAGATTGTAGGGATGCAGGACGAGCTCGGCGTTGTGGCGCTCGAGGATCGGCTTGAACAGCTTGATCGCAAAATAGGTGTTGGTGCTACCTACATCCCAGTAGAGGTCAACCCGCTTCTTGTCCATTTCGACTCCTGTTGAATGAGACTGTGTTCAGTCTATGGATAGGACCGCAGTCTGACTAATATGGAATGGCGATTCGGGTATATCGAAAAACTATCGGGCACTTGGCGCCGAGTCGGTACAGAGTCGGCGCACCGAATCTCGATCAGAACACGTGATATTCGTGCATAGCAGAGAGTACCGGTACACAAAGTTTGTTGGCGGCTGAAGGCCAAGGCGAAGCTATGGTCAGAGAAGCCTTCGACGCGCGCTGGTGTCGTGCCAGCGCCTCACGCGGGCTAGCGATTGGTTCYTGGCTTGCGCGTAGCGAGGGCTAGTTGAACGAAAGACCTCACTGCAGGTGATATCTCGCGACGCCGGTGCGGCAACTCCAACTGAATCGGAAAGTGAAAGTCCGCGATACGCTAGTACACGATTCCGGGCTGGGAAAAGCTCTGCATCGCGATTCCGGCACGATCGCGACGCCATAACCGGCCGATGCCAGACTGATTGCTGAAATGAAGTCTTGCACTCGATATTCAAGATTCGGAGTAAAACGCCCTGCTGCGCCAAGGGCCGTCAATGCATAGCCGAAGCCGAGCGACCACCGCATATGGCAATCTTGCCGAGCAGGCTGGGCGCCACCACCGCAGCCCATCAAGCTTCATTCTGGCGCAAGGTACTGAACCTGGGCGGGAGAACTTCCTGAACCTCTCAGTACTAACTCCCAGCGCTATCCCCGCGCGCGTTAAAGCAATGGACTGGCCACTGTCCGCCGTCTACCAACCGCCCAGTTATTGCGAGAAGACGCTGCCATACCGTCGTCACGGCCAACGACGCGGGTAGCGTCGCGGCCCGGCAAAGGTAGACCTGTCGCGTGAACCCCTCTTCAGCGACTCGCGCACAGGATACGATGCCACCTCGCCACTCTTCCTGTACAGACGCGTGAGACAGGATTGTGAAGCCCGCCCCCGCAGCAGCAAGGGCTATGAGCTCCGGAATCGCATTCACTTCCGCAATGACCTGAAGTTCGGTGTCTTGGGATGCGCTGAACCGATCGATGAGGCTGCGTAGACCATGCAGTCCGGCGGGAAGAATCAATGGGTAGTCACCCAATCGCGAGAACGGCACGCTGAGAGCAGCGTTGATTCCGTTTCGACCGTGCGCCGAGAGCTCGCCGGGCGGCCCGACAAGCAATAGGCGTTCTTCGAGCACCCGATCTGCGCGCAGCCCGGGCTCGGGCGTACCGCCGAAGGTCATGCCAATATCCAGATGCCCGGTCAGCAGCCCTTGCGGGATGTATCCGGTGCTCTGTTCGATGATTTGCAGGTCAATCCCCGGCCATTCCGCGCAGACTTCCTTCACGAGTGGCACGGTCAGTAGCTTTGCCAACGACTGCGGTAACCCGACGGCTACCCGCCCCTGCGGTTGCTTGATCGCTGTCCGAATGTCTTCGTACGCCACTTCCACGCGCCGAAGGATATCGGTCGCATGTGCGAGCAACATCTCGCCTGCGGCCGTGGCCACGACCCCGCGCGGCGTTCGCTCAAGCAAGGCCGCTCCGAACTCCTCCTCCAAGTTCTTCATCTGGAGGCTTAGCGCAGGTTGCGCGATGTGCAGGCGCTCGGCAGCGCGAGAAATGGAACCCGCTGCGCAGACTGTGACAAATCCCCGCAGGGTACGAAGTTCGAGAGCCATGAAGTGCCTCGGCGAATTGGCCATATCGAAATCTTATATCGGATATCCGAAACTTGTCTTGGACTTATATCCGGCAGGTCGTCATGCTACGGGCAAAACCATAGGACACGATGATGAATCCGACACGACGCACATTGCTGCTGGGGGCAGTCGCCTCCGTAATGGCAAGCCCCCTCTTCGCCGCTGATTGGCCGACCAAGCCCGTCCGGATCGTTGTGCCGTTTGCTGCTGGCGGGCCCACCGACTTCATTGCCCGCCTATTGGCGACGGCCCTGTCAAAAGAATTGGGCCAGCCAGTCGTCATCGACAATCGCCCTGGTGCCAGCGGCAACATTGGCGCCCAGCATGTGCTCGATAGCGGCAATGACGGCTACACCCTGCTGCACAACACCGTAGCGATGCAAGCTGTGAACCCGCTGATGTACCCGCATGCGCGCTTCCTGCCAGGACGAGATTTCGTGCCCATCGCGACGACAGGCTCGATGCCGAACGTCTTAGTGATCCATCCCGACAAACTCAAGGTAAAGACGCTTGCCGATCTGGTCCAATTCGGGAAGGCGAAGCCCGACGCTCTGACCTACRCAACCTTTGGCGCTGGATCATCACCGCACATTTATGGCTCTCTGCTGCAGAAAAAGGCTGACTTCAAAGCGGTAGCGGTGCCGTACAAAGGTAGCTCCCCGGCTCTCACGGACGTGATGGCCGGCCAGGTCGACTTTGTGTTCGACTCATTCACTACGTGCATCGGCCAGATCCAGGGCGGCAAGCTGAAGCCACTTGCCATTACCTCTTCGCAGCGCTCTCCGATGCTGCCGGACGTGCCGACGCTCAAGGAGGCGGGATATCCAGGCGCGGACCTGAAGTTCTGGTTCTCCCTGCAAGCCCCCGCGCAGACGCCTAAGGCGGTCGTAGACCGCCTGCGAGCGGCTGCGGCAAAGGCAGTCAACGACCCCGATTACGTTGCAGCGCTACGCAATCGCGGCGCCGAACCGATGCCGACACGTCCCGACCAGCTCGTCAGCTTCGTCCGAACAGACGCCGAGCGTTGGACGAACATCGCGCGCGGTCTTGGCATCCAGCCGGAATAAAAAGGAAACTCAAACCATGCAACCATTGAAAGGCATTCGGGTTCTGGACCTGAGCAAGGTCCTGGCCGGCCCCCTATGCGGCCAATACCTCGGTGAGCTGGGCGCAGATGTCATCAAAGTCGAGCCGCCGGGTTCGGGCGACGACACGCGCGGCTGGCTTCCTCAGGATGCGGGCCAGTCTGCCGTATTCCTGGCCGTCAATCACAACAAGCGCAGCATCGCGCTAGATCTCAAAACCGAAGCCGGCCAACGCGTCGTGCAAGAACTGGCGGCCAACGTTGACGTGGTATTGCAGGGATTCGGTGGCGGTACCGCCAAGAAACTCGGCGTGGACTACGACACGTTGAGCGCCGTGAATCCCCGGTTGATCTACTGCGAGATATCCGGCTACGGGCGCGATGGCCCCCTGGGTAACGAGCCCGGCTATGACGTGATGTTGCAAGCATTCAGTGGGATGATCAGCACCATGGGGGAGCCCGGCGGGAAGTTTGCACGGGCGAGCTTCTCGCCCGTTGACATCGGCACAGGCATGCACGCCCTCAGTGGCATCCTGGCTGCCCTGCTCGAACGACACACAACCGGAAAAGGGACCTATCTGGAAGTGGCGCTTATGGAGACCGCCCTCGGCTTCATGGGATATATGGCGCAGAACTACTGGCGTAGCGGAAAAGCACCACAACGGATGGGCACAGCACATCCGTCGATGTCACCGTACCAGGCATTCGATGCAGCCGATGCGCCGCTGATGCTCGGAGTTGGCAATGACTCGCAATGGAAGCGCTTCTGTTCTGTGGCGGGTCTCGAGGACTGGGTAGACCATCCGGACTTTGCTACCAATGCCGCTCGGGTACGGAACTTCTCCCGAACGGTCGATCTAGTGCAGTCGCGCCTCTCGACTCAGCCGCTCGCTTACTGGATGGAAGCGCTCCGGCAAATAGGCGTGCCTTGCTCGCAGATCCAGACTTTGGACCAGGCTCTGGCGCACCCTCAGGTACAGGCCCGACAATTGATCGTCGAGACGGAGCATCCCGTCCTGGGCACCGTCGCGAATGTTGGCCTGCCCGTGCGCTTCCGCCGAGAAGCACGCCATGCAAGCCGTCCAGCCCCGCTGCTCGGCGAACACACTGACGAAATCTTGCACGAGGCTGGTTTTACGCCTGAGCAGATTGAAGGTATGCACCGCGCCGGCACGGTAACCTCCGCTGCGGCGATCGCAGCCGCCTAGACCCCAAACCAGTATTGAGTAGACTATGTCCTTGGTTACCTACACTGTCCGCGATCACGTCGCCGAAATCCTCCTCGACAACGCTCCTGTCAATGCCCTCACCGTTCCGATGGTCGACGCGCTGATTCGGGCTTTGGACCGTGCGGCCTCTGACGACGCGGTTCGGGCCGTCATCGTTGCGAGTGCGGTACCGAAACGATTCTGCGCCGGGCTTGATATTGCCGCACTGCAAGGCGCTTCGGCGGACACCGTTCACACGCTCCTGGACAAGCTCTACGTCCAGTTGTCCGAAGCGCAGTATCGTCTGGGCAAGCCGTCTATCGCCGCGGTGAGTGGAGCTGCGCGCGGAGGCGGCATGACCCTGGCTATCTCCTGCGATCTGATTGTGGCTGCCGAGGATGCCAGCTTCGGATACCCCGAAATCGAAGTCGGCATGCTCCCGGCAATCCACTTCACCCATTTGCCGCGCATTGTCGGCCGTCACGTGGCATTCGATCTGCTCTTCACCGGGCGTGCCTTCGGCGCGAACGAAGCGCAGGCGTTGCATCTCGTGAATCGTGTCGTGCCAGCGAACGAGGTACTCGAGGAGGCGCGGTTACTGGCCTCGACCCTAGCTGCCAAGTCGGCATCTGCGATGAACATTGGCAGAGCAGCATTCCATCGGGCCGTCGACAGCGACTACCGTCGTGGTGTTTCCTACGCGGTCGATACGTTCTGTCGCGTTGCAGACACCGACGATGCGCGTGAAGGGATTGCGGCCTTTGTAGAAAAGCGACTGCCTAATTGGGGTTCTTGAAGAGTTCCTGAGAACGGGCCCTGCTGCCCGCCCATCAGAGCGCGCACGATGTCCTGCCTCAGCACGCGCCGCTCGACGCGGATATCGTGCCGCCACCATGCATTGAAGTCGTACACATAGACGAAGGCCTCGTGCTCGCACAGAGCGAATGCGCCCGGCGTCAGCGCGGTTGCCGCCGCGGAAAATTGCAGAGCCCCATCGCGGCTTTCGCCATATCGCCGGCCACGAATGATGAACTGGTGCAGGTGATCGTCTGTCCAGCCCATGGCTGCCTGAATGACCTCGTGGAGCCGAGCCAGCGTGACGCGCTCAGGAATGAGCAAACGCCGCCAGACCGGCGGGCTCAAGCCGCGCAGAGCAATTCGAAGTTGCAGGACGGAGGTCGCCGGCGCAGGATCGGAAGCCATGAATGCAGGTGCCTCATTGTCCTCTCAGCAGCGGTCCGGTCGTCGGCCCCCGCTTTGGCGCGGTCTCCTAGTTGATGATTGGATTTTTCTTCTGCATATCGTCCTTGATCAATTTTGACCAGGCTGCACCCACTTGCCGCTCGGTCACGTAACCGCGTTTCCTGGTATCAAGCTGGTCGAAGCGCTTGTAGACCTCAGGCATGCCAGCGCGTGCTTCTTCACGGGTCAGTTTGCCGTCATGATCAACATCGGCCTCCCTGAAGCGTTCGCTGAACCACTTCTTTCTTTCGGCCGGCGTCATTCCTTTGGGCGGCTGCGGTACTTCGTTGACATCCGTGGTAGCCGACGAAGTCGATGGTGTCGTCTGTTGTGAAGGCTGCGCGATAACGGCACTGTTAGCCAGGGTTATCGACAAGGCCAAGGCAGTTACAAGGAAGTTCAGTCGGACCATTTTTCTCCTCAACTATTGATTTGTGACGGCGTACCGGCAGAGTGAAATTGCTTTGCAGTTCGCAATCGCATTGTTCCAGAGCGCAATTCAGGTAACAGCGGAGTCCTCCTAGGTACCCGCACTAGTATTGGCGAGAACGCGGCCGGCCATTTGACATTATGGGACAACCAGTTGATATATCGGGACATTCCGGGGATACCCCCACAAGAATCCCGCCGCAGGTAAAGAATAGACCGCCACAGCGCCAAGCCGGTAGCTTCTTGCTCAGCGAGGGTGAGGAAGCGCGCTCTGGCGAGGGTATGTTATCTCGATGCCGGCGCGGCTTTCGCCGCTCCGGACCTCAGGTCGCCGGCAAATACGCTGATGACACGCTTCGGCACGATGTATTTGCGGATCGCAGCGTTGACCGAGGCGACTGTGGCCGTGCGCACGTGCTGTTCCTGCTCTGCGGTGAAGTCCATGGTTTGGCCAACGGACAGTTGGTCGGCCAGGTTTTGTGCCAGTACGCTATCCCGCGTTCGCGCAATGGTGCCTTGTTCAAGCAATCCGCTCTTTGCGTCGGCAAGCTCTTCTGCCGTGATTCCGTCCCGCACGAAGCGCGCGAGCTCCTCTTCGGCGGCACGCTTGACGCGCTCCAGGTTGCGCGGCGCAAAGGAAGCCTGCATGGTGAAACTGCCTGCCGTGTCGATCGCGTTGATCTGCAAGGAGCTACCGGCCGAATAGCTGATGCCATCGCTCTGACGGAGCCTTTCGGATAGCCTGCCACGCAGTGACTTGCCACCGTAGATTCGATCGGCGATGGCGAGGTCTGCATAGTCGGCTGAGCTCATGGTCACGGCCATCGGTATGCGGGCCAAGTAGATGGCGCTAGCATTGTTCGTGGTTTTGGCCGTCAATGTCGCAGGAGTGATCGGACGGTAGGGCCGATCGACATGGACATAGGGCTCGGAGGCGCTCCAGTCACCGAACAGCTTCTCGAGTTGGTCTTTCGCGCCGTCTACGTCGAAGTCGCCCACCAGCGCCAACTGCGAGTGGCTGGCGCCGTAGAACCTGTGATGAAAATCACGGATGTCATCCACGCGCGTCGCGTCCACGCCTGCAATGCGCTCACGCTGATCTTGCGTATGGCGCGGATCGCCAGGCGGGTAGGGATTGTCGTGTCGGTCCATCGTGACAGACGCCAGCATGCCCGGGGCATTGCCGACGCGCTCGATCTCGGCGATGCTGGAGCGCTTGATGTCGTCAAAATCGGTGGTGTCCAGAGCGGGCTTACGCAGGATATCGTGCAACACCGGAAGGAAGTCTGCGAGCTGGTCTCTGTGCGTTTCGAATCGAATCGTCACGCGATCCGCTTGCGCAGTGATGTTGACGGTGGACTTGAGCCTGGCGAGCAAGTCCGCGAGCTGCTCGCGGTCGCGGCCGCCCGCACCGTGGGTCAACGCGGCGGCAGTCAGCTCGGCGACAGGAGCCCTCCCCTTAAGACTGTCGATCGTACCCATGTTCAGAATTAACATTCCGGTGACAATGTCACCGCGAGTTGGGCGACTCAACATTGCCAATTTCATTCCGTTGGAGAACGTGAACCGTTGCGTATGCGCCTCGATGTTCTCCGGGGCGGGATCGAATTGCGGTGGCGGCGCGGCCACGGGCTTGCCGCGATAGCCATCAAGCAGGTGCGCAAGATCTGTAGGCGGCGGCATCTCGACGCGTTGTGGTTGCTCGCCCGGAATCAGCCTGCCTTCCGTGCGGTTTGCACGTCGCAGATACCGCATGGCCACACGCTGCAGGTCCTCGACGCTAGCATTCTCCACGCGATCGCGAAGAAGGAACCACAGACGCCAATCCCCCCATGCAATCGCTTCGGACAACTGCATAACCAGCGCGTCGGGGTTCCTGAACACCCTGTCAATCGCATTGCGCGCATCGACGCGCACGCGCTCGAGCTCGACGGTAGTCACCGGACGCTCTGCGAGACCTTCGACCTGCTCCAGCAAGGCCTCGTTGGCCAACTCCAGCGATTTCCCCTTAGAGACTTCAACAAGGAAGAGAACCGTGCCGGGGTCACGCATGGCGCCGATCTCCGCCGATACGCTGGAGGCCTTCCTGGCATCGACCAGACTCTTGTTCAGACGCCCACCCGAGGGGCCACTCAGCACCTGGAGCAGCAGCCACATCGGCACAGCGTCGGGATGCGCGGCTTGCGGAACGTGATACATCGCGCCGATGATTCGGGTGTCGTCTGCCCGGAGCAGCGTCACGAGACGCTCACCTTCCTGCGCGGGCTCGGCGGTGACAGCGGCCATGAGTGTGCGCTCGGGACGGGGAATCGGACCGAAATGGCGGGCGATGGTAGCCAGCACCCATGCCGGATCGAACGTGCCGCCAACCACCAGCACGGCATTGTCGGGCTGGTAGTAGCGCTTGTAAAACGCGCGTAGCAGCGGAATTGAAGCGTTCTCCAGATCATGTCGCGTGCCGATAGTAGCTCTGCCATAGGATGCCATTGGTAGGCAGTGGCATTCAAGGCCAGAAGCAATACCCTCTGCGGCTGAGTTTGTCCGATCTCCATCTCATTCAAGACCACGGGCATTTCGCTGCGCAGGTCGACCGCCTCGAGTCGGCTGTTGACCATCCGGTCCGCTTCCATGCGCAGTATCCAATCCAGGTTGTCCTCACTGAACGGAAAGGTGGCGAAGTAGTTGGTGCGGTCGACGGTAGTCGTGCCGTTGGCGCTCATGCCACGGCGTGCAAACTCTTCCCGCAGAGAAGCGGCCGTCAGGGTGTCCGTCCCTTTGAACATCATGTGCTCGAGCAGATGAGCCATGCCCGCTTCCGCTCGCCCTTCGTYCCGGCTGCCGACTAGGTAAGTGATGTTCACAGTTGTGCGGGGGACAGAGTCGTCCGGTGCCAGCAGGACACGTAGTCCGTTGGGCAGTCGATACTCGGTGATACCTTCAACGGAGGTGACCCGCATGAAATCCGCACTGCCGGGCTCCTGTCCTATGGTGTCGGCGGTAGCAGCCAATTCCTGCGCGCGAGCCGCCTTGGGAGAATCCGCAAGCGCTTTAGCCGTGCCCAATGCGATGAGGCCGGTAAGCAGCACAGTGAACATCGGATTCATCGTGGCTCTCCGTCCTCATGCAATTAGAAACTGAGAGGCATTTCGTCGGCCTCACTAAAGGAAAAGAAGGACAGGAATGCAAAGGGACAATGCAGCCGCTCATCGATGCTGCGCTGACCGGCGTCTGCCGTCGGCGCTGTTGTCGGGCTTATTCGCGGTCTTACCCTACCTCTGCCCCTCCCCGTCTGTACCCTCCAGTCCTTGTCGTTCATCTCGGTAGCGATCTGCTTCATCGGTGTCGGACCGGGTCACCATCATGCGGCATCTTTCGCTTGATTACCCTCAAGCGGCTTCGTTCGCATCACCCGATCGCGCAAGGTTTAGGCGAGCATATCCCCGGTTATCCGACTTGCGGGGATGCCGTGATGAATTCTTTCGACTAACGAGTTAAGGAAGTTCGATGTCTTCGGAGGAGCGCCCCGCGGCCGCATTGGGACGATCGATGCGGGGCGCATGGAATGCCGGCGCTCGCCTCGTGCTGTACCGCAGCGCCTACGAAACGGAGACGGTAGTTCCGGAAGGCGTGGAGAATCAACCCTCCTCGTCCGTAGCGCGGGCGATTGCGACACGCGCAGCGGCCACCGTAGGGACGGCGTGGATGAGCGAGATCATGGTGGGTGCGCTTGCCCCCATGATGCGCGACTACGCCCTCAGCGACATATTCGTCGGTGTTTTCGTGGTGGCGATCCTGGCAAATGCCGCCGAGCATGCATCGGCCATTACCGCAGCCATGAGAAATCGCGTCGACCTCTCGTTCTCCATTGCGGTCGGCTCGAGCGTCCAGGTGGCACTATTCGTCGCACCGGTGCTGGTACTCGCGAGCCTAAGAAGGAGGGTTGGCCGGGATACGCCCGTATGCTCTGCAGAGCACAAGGGCGTATCTTGGACGCAGGCCCTCTTGGGGGCGCGCCCAAGTTACTTGCCGGTCTTCCTATGGCTGTGGGAAGAATCTGGGCTCCGGAGAAGACTGTGAAAGGGTTACGGCCACCGTCGACTGCTGCAGCGCACGAAAGCGCAAACCTTGTGGCCGCGGCGGTGAGGCACTTGCCGAGAAGTTGGGCCGCATCTCAAAAATGCCGCATCGAAATCCAAAGGCCAAAAAATGGAACTGTCACTCTCCTGTGGAGGCAAGCCCGCCGCCTCGAGTCTACTTGCCGCGCGCTCAATTGGCCGCGGAAGAATCACACGCGTCAATATCGAGCGTTGCCTCAGTATTCTGTGGCACTTGCGCCTCCAGCAGCGCAGAAAGGGCGACCGATTCCAGGGGCTTGGAGAAAAAATAGCCTTGCCCGAAATCGCAGCCCAGCGACTTGAGGTGCGTCACGTGCCTTTGCGTTTCGGTACCCTCGGCGACCACCTCGATGCCGAGGTTGCGGGCCAGACTCATGATGGTCTGCACAACTTGCAAGCCTTCATGGCCACGGTCGAGTTGAGCCACAAAGGACCGGTCAATCTTCAAAATATCCAGCGGGAAGCGGTGCAGGTAGCTGAGGGAGGAGTAACCCGTGCCGAAATCGTCGATGCTGATACGCACCCCTAGTTCACGAAGTTGCGTGAGCACGGCGACGGTCCGTTCCGAATCCACCATGGTAATGCTCTCCGTAATCTCCAGCCTGACCGTGCGTGGATTGATGCCGGTGTCCGATAACACTCTGCCCACATGCTGAACAAAGTCGTGCTGGGCAAACTGGCGCGCGGAGACATTGACGCTGACCGTCAGTGCGGGTGTACGGGGATACTCCTTGTGCCAGTGGGCCATCGTTTTGCAAGCCTCGCGCAGCACCCACATGCCGAGGAACAGAATCAGGCCGGTATCTTCTGCCACCTGGATGAAGTCGGCAGGATAGACCAGCTCCGTTTCCGACTTGCGCCAGCGCACCAACGCTTCCACACCGACAATTTCCTCATTGTCCAAGGTGACGACGGGCTGGTAGTGCAGGACAAACTCGTTATTCTGCAGGGCACGCCGCAGGCTGGTTTCCAGTGCGAGGCGACTCACGGCATGCTCGTGCATGGTGTGGTCGTAGACTTCGTAGCGGCTCTTGCCCAGCGTTTTGGCCCGATACATCGCCAGGTCCGCATGCCGAAGAATTTCCTCGGCCGATTCGTAGCCCAAGGAACTGATGGCGATGCCGATGCTGGCGCTCGCGTAGAGCTCCTCGCCTTCTATCTGGAAAGGCGCTTCGAAGGCCCGCATCAATCGTTCGGTCATGCGTACCGCGTCATTCACGTCGGCCACGCTGTCCAGCAGAATCGTGAATTCATCGCCCCCCATCCGAGCCAGCGTATCGCTTTCACGCAGACATCTTGCCATGCGACCCGCTACCTGGATGATGAGGGTGTCGCCGGCCAGATGACCGAGGCTGTCGTTGACCAGCTTGAAACGGTCCAAGTCGACAAAGAGCACTGCGAATGTAACTTCTCGATGGCGAATACCGCGAGCAACGGCACGGGCAAGTCGGTCAGCAAACAATGCACGGTTAGRCAGGCCGGTAAGCGCGTCGTGGAAGGCATCGTGAATCAATTGGTCTTCAGCACGTTTGCGCTCGACCACTCGGCCCAGTTGGGTACCAACTTGCGCCATCAGGTGCAGCAGCCTTTCGTTCGGTTCCAGCACGCGGTCGGCAAAGAACTCAAGGACCGCAGTCACTTCGCTGCCCAGCAGCACCGGGAAGGCAGCGGAGGCCCGCAACCCGACCCGCTCAGCCACGCCGGCGCGGGAGAAATAGGGGTCCCGGGCAATGTCCATGACCCATGCAGGCGTTGCGCTGGCAAGTACGCGACCAGGCAAGCCAACGCCGGTCCGAAAGTCCACGGCCTCGGTGGCTTGGTAGAAATCATGAAAGCGCTCGCCCTCGACGCCATGCCAGATGGACGTCGAGAGCAGGCGTGGCTCGCCCCCGGTGCCATCCACAAGGTACGCGTGCCCAATCTGCCAGCCGGTGAACTGGCAAACCGTACGTACGGCAAACTGAAGCGCATCGGCGACGGATATCGCCTGATTGGCCGCGTCTGCGACAGCCTCCAACAACTGCAATTGCTGTTGTTTTTCATAGAGCTCGCGAAGCCCTTTCTCAGCGATGATTTCCGCCTCGATGCGCGCCTTGCGCTCACGCTGGAGCCGCCGGCGCAGTTTTTCGGTCTCCACCTCAAACTGCTGAACGCTGTTCATGGTAACTTAGCTCGCCTTCTTGCCAAGGAAGCTAATCCGACACTGACAGCTCTGGTCACCTTGATGCATGCATTGGAGGTGGTCAAAACTCAGCGCTTCCCCAAAGTGGTCGGCCGCGCCTTCGACAAAACCTTGTGYCAGTGCGCACAGACGCCGCGCGGAACGGTAGGTCATCAGCAGCGACCCGTCCGGTTCGTCGCGGAAGCCGAAGGTCGGGACGTCCGCACCCGGGTAGACCTTGCGGACTTCGGGGTGAATTATGGAATTGACACTGAGCACGAACGGGCGAGTCGTGGTGTGGGCGCTAAAGTAGGTAGGATAGCGGCTGGCAAGCAAAGGCATCGCCTCGCGTCCGAACCAGCGCAGGGTGGCAAACGGGGTCATGTCCAACGTCTGTGCAGCGACGCCGACGAGTTTGTAGATATCGTCATCGGGATAGCTGCCAAGGGAAGTGTAAGCGCCGTCTAGGTCCGCGCCTTCCAGCAGGGAATCCCACGCGTCCTCGCCATGGTGCCGGATGACCACGTCTTCCAGCAAATTGAAAACTATCCCCTTCATCCCTGCTCCCCGTTCCCGTTGCAATGTCGCTCCTATTGGCGACAGCTTGTTTGGTGCTCGCTGCGAGGTCGTCGCAGCTACACAAAATTGTGTGAGATTAACAGAGCAGGCTGTGGTTACGCCACTCAAGGTTGTTCCGTCTCGCGGTTAGCCTACGCCGCGAGCCATTAGGCTTTAGTGGCGACTAAACTCCCTGCCCGGCGGCGAACGCTCGCCGCAAGGCTGGTCAACTAGTGGGTATCTACCGGTGGCTGCGCCGGTGTTCTTTGTGCAATATCCGCGACGGCTACCTCCGCCAAGCCACGCCGCGTGCCTGGATGTGACAATCCTGGGTGGAATAGGCTTCGTCGACTTCCTTAAACCACACGCCTGTGCAACGGCATTAGCCGGCCATGAAGCGTCGTAAGTCAGCTCGACCACGCAGTCATTTGAACGTCGGGTCCAGCCACACTAATGGACTTTCGTAGCGCCAGGCGGACGTCTGCCAGCAGCACGAACGGCCGCGCCATCGGGAACGGTCGCGGGCTCTAGAGACTCTGCCAACCCGCGCTGATGTCTCCCGGCGGGACAGCCGCTGCCTCGCGGGACCATACTTGCGAGCAGATATCGCGGTCTTCGCTGGCAACCTGCAGATAGAGAGGATGAGTGGAGAGCAGGTTGCTCGAACGCCAATTCGCCACGCGTCGCGCGGCTGGCGAGACGGAAGACCTGCGGAATCCGGCAAAGAGAGCGTCCGTACATGACAGGGCCTGACGCGGCTTACGCTCTGCCAGGGCTATGCTCAGGTCGGTGCCGCCTGCCGGCGCAATGTGCCGCGTGCTGCCCTGCTCTCCTTCGGGCTGCAGCCAAATTGCACGTGATACCAGCGCGAGAATCCGCTCGGCGCGGAAAAACCGAGCAGGGTCGCGACCTCCGTCAACGGACGATCGCTCTCGTTGACATGGCGTATGGCGAGCTCCGTACGGATGTCGTTCACGATCGACGAGAAGCTTTGCCCATGCTCCGCCAGCCGGCGCTGGACCGTTCGGCACACCACGCCCAGATGCTCAGCCACTTGTTCGATGCTGCAGCGCCCGCTGGGCAACAGCAGCAGGATCATGCGCCGCACGTCCTCAGGCATTGTCGCCTGCTGCGCCATGGAGGACGCGTCTATCAACTGCTGCGCGTAGCGCCCCATGGCCGGATCCGCGGACGGGTTGGGTGCATCGAGGTCGGCCTTCGCGCAGATAATGCAGTTGAAGTCATAGTCGAATTCGACGCAAGGGCCAAAAAACCGTCGGTGCGTACTCAGATCGCGCGGCGCCGGGTGCTCAAAGCATACGCGCCGCGGCTCCCAGTCGGGCTTGTGGAGTTGACGTATCAAACGCACCATGACCCCTAGCGCCAGTTCAACCCTTTGACGCGTGGGTTGATGTGCTTTGCCAGCCATTACCACCTCGCGAATAATGACCAGTTCATCGCACTCCTCGACCGCCAGCGACAACGCACTGTTGAGCGACGCTTGATAACGCATCAGCATGCGAAGCGAGTCGCGCAGCGTCGCCTGATCGCGGATCAGCAATCCTACCGGCCCAAGATTGGACAAAAGGCGCGACTCGGCCATGCACAGTCCGAAACTCTCATTGCCTGACATGGTTGCGGACGCCTGAAGCAGCCTTCCGACACACTCGACTGGAATCATGATGTCCGGCTCGCACAGTACGCTCGGACTCAAGCCCGCGTCAAAGAGCATCCGCACCGGATCCAGTCCGGAGGCTCGAGCGACCTCGCTGTAGTTGGTGAGGGCCGCAGCGCGGACAAGTGACGCCATTGGAGAACTTAGGAGGACATTGACATGGAATGATAAATCCCTGTCATGTACTGTCAAGCGGGAGATACCCGCGACATCCAAACTCGCAAGGATCGATCGGCCTAACCGACAAGCGGAGACACGTTCATGATTCAACACCTCAAGGCGGCACCCGCAGTGGTCCGCGCAACCTCGCTGGGCAACTCGATCCGGGTCGAGCCAATCACATGCACGATCGGTGCGGAGCTCAGCAACGTCAACCTTGGCGCGGCTGCCGAGGACGACCAACAGATGGCGGAAATTCGGGCGCTGCTCCTAAAGCATCGCGTAGTGTTCTTCCGCGACCAGGACATGACGCGCGCGCAGCACGTAGCCTTTGCGCGCCGCTTCGGTGAGCTGGAGGACCACCCGGTGGTAGGCAGCCATCCCGATTACCCAGGACTGGTTCAGATCTACAAGACCCCGGACAGCCCCCCCGAACGCAACGAGAATTCCTGGCATACCGATGCCACTTGGCGCGAAAAGCCTCCGATGGGCTGCGTGCTGCGCTGCGTCGAATGTCCGCCTGTGGGCGGCGACACGATGTGGGTCAACATGGTCGAGGCTTACAACCAGTTGCCCGAGGAGATCAAGACGAAGATCGCCACATTGCGCGCGCGCCACAGCATCGAGGCGAGCTTCGGTGCCGCGATGCCGATCGAAAAGCGTCTCGCACTGAAGGCTCAGTACCCGGACGCCGAGCACCCGGTTGTGCGCACCCATCCCGAAACCGGAGAGAAATTGCTGTTTGTCAATGGAAGCTTTACGACGCACTTCACAAATTTCAATGTGCCGGCCAACGTGCGCTTCGGGCTGGACAAGGCGCCGGGTGCCGGCAATTTGCTTAGCTACCTGGTCAGCCAGGCCAACATCCCCGAATACCAAGTGCGTTTTCGTTGGAAGAAGAACAGCGTTGCGTTCTGGGACAACCGTTCAACCCAGCACTACGCAGTGATGGATTATCCACCGTGCCACCGAAAGATGGAGCGTACCGCCATCAYCGGTGACGCGCCTTACTGAAAGATCGACATGACCTCTACGGCACCGACCGTTCTCATCGTCCCTGGCCTGCGTGACCATGTTGCGGAACACTGGCAGACCCTGCTGGCGGCGGCGCTGCCTCGCGTCGTCAGCGTCGCCCCGCTTGAGCAAGACAAGCTGAGTTGCGCTGCCCGCGTCGACGCGATCGATCGCGCTTTGGCCACCGTCGAGGGGCCGGTGATCATCGTGGCGCACAGCGCAGGCGCGATGATGGTCGCCCATTGGGCAGCCCGAGGCGCCACACGTGAGATTCTCGGCGCCCTCCTTGCGGCACCCGCCGACCTCGAGACGTCCATGCCGGCCGGCTATCCGACGCTCAACACGCTGGGCGACCATGGCTGGCTGCCGATCCCTCGCTGCGCTTTGCCGTTTCCGAGCATTGTTGCGGCAAGCAGCAACGATCCTCTGACTCGTCTCGACCGCGCCCGCGGCCTGGCGCAGGCGTGGGGCAGCCGCTTCGTCGAACTCGGCGAAGTCGGGCATCTGAATCCCGCTTCAGGCTATGGCGAGTGGCCGCAAGCCAATGAGTTCATTCGCGAACTCTCGTGACCGAACCCACCGCGGCGTGCTGCAGGCCGAGAAAAAAAGGGAGCGGGCCTGCGGGACTTGAAGACGGCAGCGCCCGCTAAGGACGACCAGCCAGACTCGACGGCCACGATCCGTATGCTCACCTGCCGTAGCATCCAGTGCAGGGCGGGCGGCCGGCTTTCCGCCAGACGTCCGCATGCGGCGAGAGCCCGCCCTATCCCCCAGCCCCTCCCCCAGCGATGGGACATCGCCGGATCGACGATGCCGCATGCACACTGGCTCAATGATTGCGCAAAGCCCATTCGGACTGCAATGGCGAGTTTGCGCCGAATAATCTCTTATTAGTCTGGCTGGTAGTTAATGGACTTCAGCAGCGTGGACTGTTGCAGGTATGCCTGCTTCAGGTCCGCCATCAACTCCTCGGACGTAGCGGCGCTCCCCTGCTCCATCCCCATGTCCTTGACGTGGTTCTGCACTGCGGGTTGCCTGAAATACGCCAGTGTTATCTCGCGGATTTTCTCCTGGACTGCCGGTACGACATCCGGGCGGGACCACACTGCGAACCACCCTGCTTGCGCCAGTTGCGGGTAACCGAGCTCCTTGAAAGTAGGCACATCCGGCAATTCAGCGATCCGGGTCGGATAGTTCAACGCAATCGCCTTGATCTTTCCCGCTTTGATCAGCGGCAAAGAGGTAGTCACCCCATCGAACATCAGGGGCACGTGGCCACCCATCAGGTCGTTCAACGCCGGAGGAGAGCCTTTGTAGCCCACATGCCGCATTGGCACATGCGTGAGTTGCCCGAGCAGTATGCCCGACGTGTGGCCCTTCAATCCCGTAGCATAGGAAGCGAAAACGAGGCCGTCCTTTTGCGACCTGCCATAGTCCACCAGCTGCTTCAGGTTGGAGACGGGCACATCCTTGTTGGCTACCAGCACCAGCCCCGTGCGACTGATCTGGGCCAGGGGCTTCAGGTCCGTAAAGGGCTTGTAATGAACCTTGTAGGCCAACGGCGCTTCGCTCACGACACCGCCCTGGATAACCAGGAAGGTATAGCCATCCTTGCCGTTGGACTGCAAATCGCCGATCGCCAGTGCACCGGCGGCACCCGCCTTGTTTTCTACGATGACGGGCTTACTCAACTTTTGCTGCAGGCCTTGCGCCAGCAGCCGAGCCAACGCGTCGGCACTGCCGCCGGCAGGCCCCGCCACCACCAGACGGATCGGCTTGCTGGGCCAAGCCTCCTGGGCTTGGGCCACGGACACGCCCCCGGCGACACCAACACCAACACCAATTACCAAGGCGCAACCGCGCCATCCTGAGTGATTGATCTGCTTCTTCATGTCTATCCCTTTTGATTGCGATGCTTTACGTGTTTAGAAAGGCTTGTTCGTCTATTCTCGAATCGCATCGGGTCAACCAGCTTGCCCGTTCGCGACAAGTTATTACCAACTCGCGCAAGCAAAGGGAAAACCCTGCTCAGATATCCAGAGCGTGCAGGTTGGCCCCGACCTCGGCTCCCCTGCGTCAGCGGATGACTGTCATAAATGGCCAAGTTCAAGGCGTGCAAGGTAAAGCGGGAAGTAGCGCCGGGCTAGATGATCCGACGCTAGAGGTCCTGAGGAGACAGAAATTGAACGTGTCTACGAGTAACGCGATGCCGGCTGAGCCGGCTGCGGCCACCACTGGTGCCCGACCCTACGCGTGGGTGGTCTTTGCATTGATGTTTTGCCTGCTACTGTCTGACTACATGTCGCGGCAGGCGATCAATGCCTTGTTTCCACTCTTGAAATTGCAGTGGCAGATTTCCGATACCCAGCTCGGTTCGATTAGTAGCGTGGTGCCGTTGACGGTCGGCGTGCTGACCCTCCCATTTTCCATCATCGCGGACCGCTGGGGGCGCGTCAAAAGCATTGCACTGATGGTGGCGGTGTGGAGTGTTGCCACGCTCGGGTGCGCCATCGCCAGCACCTACCACGAGATGCTCGTCGCACGCTTGTTCGTTGGTGTCGGCGAGGCTGCCTACGGAAGTGTCGGATTCGCTATGCTCATGAGCATCTTCCCCAGGCACATGCGGTCTACCATTGCCGGCGGCTTCACGTCTGCCGCAGCGTTTGGGTCCGTACTCGGTGTTTCGCTTTCCGGCATCATCGCGACGCACTTTGGCTGGCGATGGTCGATGGGCCTGATGGCGATCCTTGGCTTTGCGCTGGTGATCATTTATTACTTCGTGGTCACCGAGAAAAAACTCGCAAGTGCGCAACCGGACAATGCAAACGGAACCGCGGTGCACGGGCATGTGAAACTGACACCGCGCGCTTATTTCTCTGGCCTGTTCCCGTCCCGGTCTGTCTTTTGTGCCTACCTCGGCTGCGCCCTGCAGATCTTCGTTCAAGGCACGCTGTTCGTGTGGCTGCCCAGCTACCTGAATCGCTACTGGGGCATGCCTGTCAGCGAAGCGGCCACACTGGCGGCCGGCCTTGTCCTTGTCAGCGGCCTGGGCCAACTCATATGCGGTGTGATGACCGATCGGATCAGCGGGGATTCGTCGCTCAAGAGGTGGAACATGGCCATTGGTTACTGCCTCGTGTTAGGCACTCTGCTGGCGATCGCATTCCGTTTGCCACAGGGTAATCTGCAACTCGCGCTCCTTGCGCCCGGGGTGTTCTTCCTTGCCAGCTCGTTCGGCACCTGTAGCGCGATCATTGCCGGGGCCACGCCGCCAGCCATTCACGGCTCGGCATTTGCCACTCTGACGCTGTTTAACAATATATTGGGCCTCGCAGCAGGCCCCTTTATCACCGGTATGGTAGCGGACGCGGTTGGTCTTCAAGTTGCCTTGCGCTGGCTACCGTTCGCGGCAATTCTGCCCTTCACCGTGTTCCTCATCGGCAGATGGTGTTACGTCGCGGAAGCGCGACACGGCTGAGCGCGCTGCCGAGTCTACGAAGCACGGCCATTGAGAGCCTCAGTTCCGAGTTGCACAAAGGCTCGTACCGCCGGGGATATTTCCCGGCGCCTATGCGCCAGCGCCAGATGCACTGAGAATTTGAAGTCGGCGATCTGAGTGTAGAAGATGCCTGGCTGGGAGAAATTCTGCATCGACTCAGGCACGATGGCCACGCCGTATCCCGCGGACGCGAGGCAGATTGCGGAGATGAAATCCTGGACACGATATTCCAGATGAGGCGTGAAGCCTCCGGCTTTTCCCAGGGCGGATAGGGCATCGCCGAAGCCTTCCTCGTCCGTAAACTGAGGGACGATGAACGATTGATCCGCTAGCGCCCGCGCTGAGACTGTCCCTCGCCTTGCAAGAGGATGGCTTGCTGTCATTGCAGCCAGCAGACGTTCAGTCTGTACGACCTTCGTGATAACGCCAGCCGGATAGAGTCGCCTGGGCCTGACAATGCCCACATCGATCTGGCCATCGCTGAGCGCTTCGAGCTGCCTTGGCGTTTCCATTGGCACGACTTCGATCCGGACCATCTCATGCGCTTTCCGAAACTCGCTCAGCATCATGGACAACAGGCCGCTGCTTGCGCCAGATGCCACATAGCCCACACGGATGACGCCAGCCAGCCCTCGGGCAGCCAGGCGCCCCACCTGGTCGGCCCGCTCAATGTGCCGCAACGCAGCAACAGCCTCGGCATGGAACAGGTGCCCCGCGTCGGTAAGTGACACCGGCTTCCTTTTGTTGCGGTTCAAGAGCGTGACGCCCAAATCTTGTTCAAGGCGCTGGATTTGGGTGCTGAGCCCTGATTGTGCGACACCTAAACGATCTGCCGCCTTCGCAAAGTGAAGCTCTTCCGCCACGGCGACGAAGCACTGCAACTGGCGAACGTCGATCATCGTTTTAATCTCAATTGCGGAACAAAGATTACTGCTTTCTATCTGGATCATATCAAAGATTCCAGATGAAATAGCACCCTACAACATCCCGGAGAGCTACCAATGAATGCCCCGCTTCCTGCGTCAGTGCTTGCCAGCAATGACGAGTCCCGCTTCCAAGTGTCTGCCCACCCAGATCACCATCGCATCCTGCATGTGACCGTTGAGCGCGATGCCGTTCTTGGGTTCCTGCATGACGCACGCAAGGTCGATGTTCAAAATCTCGAGTATGTTCCCTTCATGCGCTACGGGCTCGCGGACCTGATCGCGAAGCATATCGGCGAAGACTTCGCTACAACCATCAACGGCATTGTGAAGGATCGGCAGCACGGTGGCTTTACGGTAGGCCTCCAGGGGCTGACGACGGACGCCGACGATTTCGTTCGCTTCGGCACTGCCATTGGGCACCTCTTGGGCCCCGGCAACCACGATGCGATGTCGGGCACTTACTATGCTCGCTTCGTGGTCAAGCACACGGACGATAGCGACTCCTATTTGCGCCAAGCCTATCGACTCTTCACGATGCACACCGATGGCACCTTCGTTACCGAAGCGACGGACTGGCTGTTGATGATGAAGTTCGCAGAACAGAATGCAACTGGCGGGGAGTCCCGATTCTTGCATCTGGACGATTGGGAAGACTGTGGCAGGTTTGTCAGTCACCGTCTCGGGACGCAGCCGTTCCTCTACAAGGCGCCGGGATCCAAGAATGTCAGCGATAGGGTCGAGCGCCCGCTCTTCTTCCAGAACGAGTTCGGCTTGTCGATGTCCTTCATCGATCAGTTCGTACAGCCTCGCAATCGCGAGGAGGCTGCATTTCTCAACGACCTGTCGACTTCCATGGAGGCTTCACCGGGAACAAGGGAAGTGTCGCTGCCCGTCGGCGACCTGGTTGTCTTGAACAACTATTTCTACCTCCACGGGCGCGCGCCGTTCGAGAAAAATGCGGCGCTGTTCCGCGAGCTGATGCGCCAGCGAGGCACGTTCGCCTGATTATCAATGTGATCCGGCGTGGCTGATAGTGATAGCGGTTGGGCCTGATAGACACTTCAAATCAAGATGACATCTCTAACAGAAGTTGCAGAAAGCCAAGCCGTTCCGAGCGCTGGAATACCTGCCAAGCCTGCCTATGGCGCCAACCGTCAGATTCATCGACGACTACGACCGATCCTCTCGCTTGCCGATTTTGAAGTCGCGGCAAGGAAAAGCCTACCGCGTCCTATCTTTGGCTACATTGCCGGCGCCGCGGAGGATGCAAAGTCGCTCACCGCCAACCGGTCGGCATTCGACGAGGTCAGGTTTCGCCCCAAGGTCCTGGTCGACGTCTCAGGACGATCGCAAGCGACCGAGATCTTCGGGCAGCGTTACGCGTCTCCGTTTGGAATAGCGCCCGTCGGAATCAGYGCGATTRCCGCTTACCGTGGCGATGTGGTGCTGGCGCAAGCTGCGCGCGAAGAGCAGATACCCGCAATCATGAGCGGCACGTCCCTGATTCCGATGGAGGACGTTCACGCTGCCGCACCAGGCACGTGGTTCCAGGCGTACCTGCCGGGCGATGCCATGCGTCGGGACGCGCTTATTGAGCGGATTTGCGCGGCAGGGTTCGGCACGCTGGTCCTGACGGTGGATATTCCCGTCTGGGCCAACCGGGAGAACAACGTTCGTACTGGTTTCTCGCTGCCCTTGCGGCCATCCGTCCGCCTGGCATTCGACGGCGTGTCCCGGCCACGCTGGCTGGCGGGAACGTTCGCCAGAACGCTCCTCTCGAGCGGAATGCCGCATTTTGAGAACTCCTTTGCCACGCGCGGCGCACCGATCTTGTCGGCTTCGGCGATTCGCGACACAACAGGCCGTGATCACCTGAACTGGACGGACATCGAACGCATCCGGCAAAGATGGCGCGGCAATCTGGTCATCAAGGGAATTTTGCACAAATCCGACGCAGAACGCGCCGTGGTTTTGGGCGCCGACGGCATCATCGTCTCGAATCACGGCGGGCGCCAACTGGACGGTGCCGTGGAGCCGCTTGCCGTATTGCCAGAAATCTGTGAAAGCGTCGCGCACAAGACAACCGTCATGATGGACAGCGGAATCCGGCGAGGCGGTGATGTTTTGAAAGCACTGGCACTGGGGGCCCGCTTTGTCTTCCTGGGGCGGCCCTTTATCTACGCTGCGTCCGTTGGTGGATCGGAGGGCGTTCGCCACGCCATTACTCTTTTGCGCGACGAGGTTGATCGAGATATGGCTATGCTTGGGGCGAACACTCTCGCTGACGTGAACAGTTCCGTTATTGTCTAGTCCGATGCACCATTGAAACCCCACCGGGCGGAATCGCTCCGGTCGGTAGGACGGAATGCCATGACTTCAGCACAAGCCATATATCTCGATCCACCGGCCGGCTTCGAACACATCGTCATCGGCAAGGCCGCCATCTCCCCGCCGGGACCGGGCGAGACCTCGTGCTCTTCGCGATACCCCTGCGCCGATCCCATTCGGAAAGTCCCGCCCAGAAGGCGGACCATGCCGGCCCGGTTCGGATGGCCAGCGCTGCCGGGCCCGAAGCCTTCCGGTACACCGCAATAACTCTCGCACAGGCTGTCGGTCTGGGCCAGGCGAGCGGTGTACAGCACCGAAGGTGCCGCCCCCCGTCGCAACCGTCGGTGCGACGCTGACGCCTGCGCCCTGCACCCTGCACCGCCAGGACCAGCAGGACGGTCACGCTCGCCCTGGGAGCGCTACTTGTCCAACCCACGAATATCCTCGTAGTAGGACGTGCCATTGCTATAGCCCTTGCGCTGTGCCAGCCCGTCGAACTCCGCCACGCCGTTTGCCTTTCGGTAGTCCTCGTAGGCGGCCATCAGCTCCTTCAGCTTGTCCGGCCGGCTACCCGCCAGGTCATGCAGTTCCGAGCGGTCGACCGAAAGGTCGTACAGCTCCCAGCGGTCCTTGCCCCACGGAGCATGGCATATCCGCGGTTGAAGCCACGGGCCCTGACCCCGTGCTCGTCCTTGACGCCGAGGTGCCATTCTCCGGTCATATAGGTGCGATAACCAGCGTCCTTCAGCAGTTGCGGGAACGACAATGCCTTCTCGTTGAGGTATCCCTCATAACCCGTCCGGCTGCGTTGCAGGCCCGCTAGGCGGTCCAGGTTCGGCGTGGCAATTTCCCCGCCCAAGGCTTCGATATCGGAATACCCGAGATCGTCGGCGACGATCAGCAGGATATTGGGGCGGGTTGCCCTGTCTGTGCCGCCCGGGGGCAGCACCGAGCACGAGCGCGCCCGCAAGCCTCAGGAACTTGTGTTTCATGTCTCCACCATTGTCCGGACCGGGCGCTTCGCGGCATCTGCGGTCGCTGCCCGCACCGTCGGTCTTGTGTACGGCGTCTGGTCGCCAGGATGCGCGCCGCTTTGCCTGCCGCATGTCTTGTATTGTGCTTTTTCTGGAATATGCCGCGGGGGATCGCGGGCTTGGCGAAAAAAGTATGGACTGCGGCTGTTCAGACGTCGAGGACCGATGACGTCTCAATCAATACCTGTGAAATGTGGCTACCATGTACCCTGCCAGGGGGCGCGGTAACGGTTGGTATCCGCACCGCGCAGGCTGGCACGTTGGTCCCTTGCAGATACCCCCCAATTCGGAGATTGCGACATGGCCATCCAGCTTAATCACACCATCGTCTTTTCCCGCGACAAGAAGGAGTCCGCCGACTTCCTCTCCGAGATCCTGGGACGTCCCGCCGCGGTGCCGTTCGGGCCGTTTCTTGCTGTACGGCTGGACAACGATGTCACCCTGGACTTCATGGACGCGGAAGGCGACGTTGCCCTGCAACACTATGCCTTCCTGATCAGCGACGCCGAATTCGAGCAAAGCTTCGCCCGCATCCGGGCGCGCAATCTAATGTACTGGGCGGATCCCTACCGCCGCCGCCCCGGCGAGGTCAGCACGGAGGATGGCTGTCGCCGAATCTATTTCGAGGATCCGAGCAAGCATTTTCTGGAAATCTTCACGAAGGGATAAGGCGCATGCGCGTCGACAGGAAGACGCGCAACGACCACGGGTTTCGGCATCCCGCACTCAAAGCGATATAAGGTCTCGTCGGCGAGAGACGCCCCATGTGTGCAAGGAGGCGCTGCTGAAGGCATATCACGGCGATGGCAAGGACCCCAGTAATCATGAGATGCTGCTGGAATCGGCCCAATCGGTGGGGCTCGATGCCACTCAAGGGCGACGCGTGCTGGAGAGCGGCGAGTATGCGGACGCGGTGCGCGCCGAAGTGGCGGAATTCCAGGCGATGGGTATCCATCCGTTCCATCGATCATCTTCGACAACCGCTATCTGGTCTCGGGCGGCCAGTCGGCCGAGGCCTTTGCACAGATCATCCGCGACGTGCTGGCGAAGTGGCCTGGCTGACGGCAGCCTGAATTCCGGCATCGGTCCGGTCGGGCACTGGATGGCCTGATTCGGCGCAGCCTTTGTCAACACAACGGCATCGCCGAATATTGGCTACCACCGACGCCGTCGCGCTTGCCCTCAGAGTTCCTGAACGAGTTGCTCCGCCAGTGGCCACGTTCCATAGCCATCCGCCGGTCCAAGATGCCCGACTTCACCGCCGTCGACGAACCGACTGCCCCAGGAGTGCGCCAGCTCGCCGACTCGTTCGAACTTCCCGAGCGGATCATTGCGGCTCGCGACCACGATGCTTGGGAATTTCAGATGGCGCCGCGGAATTGGGGTCCAGCCCTCGTC